>NZ_JAOCLK010000055.1:0-23316 GCF_029845265.1 Ectopseudomonas oleovorans | reverse complement strand
TCAGGTCGCAGGGCGGGCACCGTGGATGCGTCTCGGCTTTGTAGGGCGGGTGCAACCCGCCATTTGCGCTCTGGCGGGTTGCACCCGCCCTACATTCCCAGCGTGTCATTGGCATGCGCACGGCTGCGCATCAGGCTTCCAGATAGCGCTGCGCCAAGTGCTCGACGGTGCTGCGTGAGGGCTGGTTCAGGTGTGGAGCGACCAGCATCATGATCTGGTACACCACCAGGCGGACTTCACCCTGCTGGTCGAGGATGCGCTGGTAGTCGAGGGAGAACAGCAGGGTCAGGGTGATCTGCTCGACCAGTTGGCCGAGAGCCTGAGTGCCGCTGTTCAATTGCCCGTCGGCCATTAGGCGGGCGAGCAGCGAGGCCAGCGTGCGTTTCAGCGCGTTCAGCCAGTGACGAATGCCGCGCGCCAGTTTTGGCAGGCGCCCGGCCAGGTTGGACAGATCCTGGAAGAGAAAGCGGTACTGCGACAGGCGCTCGACGATCAGGTGCAGGAACAGCCAGTAGTCCTCGACGTCCAGCTGGGCTTCGGCTGGCGGGTCGAGCAAAGGCGCCATCTCGCTCTGGAAGCGTTCGAACAGTTCCAGTACCAGTGGCTCCTTGCCATGGAAGTGGTAGTAGAGGTTGCCCGGGCTGATGTCCAGCTCGTTAGCGATCTCCAGTGTGGAAACGTTGGGCTCGCCCTGCTCGTTGAACAGCTGCAGGGCGGTTTGCAGAATGCGCTCGCGGGTTTTCATCCTTGGCTTCTTGTTCGATTAGGCGCGACGGGCTGACGATAACCGGCCGGCGTGCAGCTGGCCATCCCTTTAGTAAAAGTCGCGTAGCGACATCTCTCATGTCCTTCTCCCTTCGGGAGAAGGTGGCGCGAAGCGCCGGATGAGGGATGCGGGCATGCCGCGCAGGCTTTGTTGGCGCTGGGGTCTTCGTGGCATGCCGCTTCAGCGGATATGCACGTAGGTGCCGGGCGCGGCCTCCATCGCCGGATGGTTCTGGTTGCCCAGCGCCATCAGGGTTTCGCGTTGCGCGCCGGAACGCGCCTGCATCCATTCCAGCCACTGCGGCCACCAACTGCCCTGCTGGTGCGTGGCGTCGTGATACCAGGCGCGTGGGTCGGAGGTGAGCTTGGCATTTTCGTAGTAGTTGGCCTTGGGGTTGCCCGGCGGGTTGAGAATGCTCTGGATATGGCCGCTGTTGGACAGAATGAAGCGGCGGTTGCCACCAAGCAGCAGGGTCGAGCGATAGACCGCATCCCAGGGGGTGATGTGATCATTGATGCCCGCCACGCTGAAGCTGTCGATGTTGACCTTGGCCAGATCCACCGGCGTGCCGCAGACTTCGAGGCCGCCGTTGCGGCTAAGCGGATTGTGCTTGAAGAAGTCGATCAGGTCGCCATGCAGTGCAGCGGGCAGGCGCGTGTTGTCGTTGTTCCAGTAGAGGATGTCGAAGGCTGGCGGCTGCCTGCCGAGCAGGTAGTTGTTGACCCAGTAGTTCCAGATCAGGTCGTTGGGGCGCATCCAGGCGAATACCTTGGCCATGTCGCGACCGTCTAGCACGCCTTGCTGGTAGGAGCGGCGCTTGGCCGACTCGAGGGTTTCCTCGTCGGCAAAGAGCATTGCCGGGCTGTCGATCTGACTATCGAGCAGGCTGACCATGTAAGTGGCACTGGCAACCTTGCGCAGTTGGCGGCGTGCCTGCAGGTGGCCTTGCAGGGCGGCGATGGTCAGGCCGCCGGCGCAGGCGCCGAGCAGGTTGACGTCCTTGCTGCCGGTGATGGCACGGCAGGCATCGACGGCCTCCTCGACGGCCTGCACATAGCTCGACAGGCCCCATTCGCGATGCCGTGGGTCGGGGTTGCGCCAGCTGATCATGAAGGTCTGCAGGCCGTTCTTCAGTGCGTACTGGACGAAGCTCTTGTCGTTGGATAGATCGAATATGTAGTACTTATTGATCTGCGGCGGCACGATCAGCAGCGGGCGCAGGTACTGCTTTTCGCTCATCGGTTTGTACTGGATCAGTTCCAGCAGCTCGTTGCGAAACACCACGGCACCTGGCGTGCAGGCCAGATTGCGGCCGACTTCGAAGGCGTGTTTGCTGACCTGGCTGGGCAGGCCGTCGTTGTTCAGCAGGTCGTCGAGCAGATGGCGCAAGCCCTTGAAGGCACTGCTGCCACCGGTGTTGAACAGCTCCTTGAGCGCCTGCGGGCTGAGCGGGCTGTTGGAGGGCGACAGGGCGTCGCTCATCAGTGAGGCGAGAAAGCGCGCGCGGGAGCGGTCATCGGCCGACAGGTCGCTGTCGTCGATCCACGCGGCCAGTTGTTTCTGCCACGCCAGATAGGCCTGCAGGCTGCGGCGGTAGAAGGGATTGAGGTGCCAGGTCGGATCAGCGAAGCGCGCATCCTGCGGATTGACCTTGTGCAGGGTATCGCCGAGCAGCACCCGGCCAAGCTGGCCGCCGAAGGCCAGCAGATGACGTCCACTGCGCACCGGATTCTTCAGGCCCTGGGCAGCCAGCAGGCGCATGGTGGACAGCAGATCGCGACCGCGCACGCCCACCACCGCGCTCTGGGCGTTCATGAAACTGGCGGGTGCCGGCAGTGAAGCCGGGTTCGACTTGTCTCGCATGGGGCAGCACTCCGTCGTCAAACCGTCTAGAGACTTTCATGGCGCGGACTGCCTGACACGCACCTTGTACTTGTGCAGGGTGTGCAGCAAGCCCTGTACCAGGCGCGCGGGAAGTGCATTCCAGAGCGCCGCGTCGAACAACAAGAGGCCTTGAGCGGCCCCTTTGTCGAGCACGCAGAACATTGCGCACCAAGCTGGTGCGGTCAATGCTGGCGCAATGGTGTGGGCTGCGGGTGCATCACCGCGCGGTGCCGTTCCTCTTCAAGAAACTTCATGATGATCGGCGCCACCGCTTCGGCGCGGGTTACCAGGAACAGGTGGCCGTCGTCGATCACGTGCAATTCGGCGTTGGGAATGCGCCAGGCTAGCAGGCGCATGTTGATCAGCGGAATCAGCGGGTCGTCGTCGCCGGCCATCACCAGGGTCGGTTGGCGGATCTTGTGCAGCCAGTGGATGCTGGTCCAGCCGAGGCCGGCGAACAGCTGCCAGTAGTAGCCCATCTTGCCGCCCGAGCGCACCTTGCTCGCATGCGCCATGGCCAGCTTGGGGTCGCGACGGAAGGCTCCGCCATAGATGTCCGGGGCGATGCGTACACCGTAGGACGGTTGCACATAACGCCGCGGGCTGGCCATGCGCCAGAGCACCTTGGGCTTGCCCGGCACCATCACTGCACCGGCCGAGGTGGCGGCGAGGATCAGCTTCTTGCAGCGCTCGGGATAGTCATGGGCGAACTGCTGCGCCAGGGCACCGCCCCAGGACACGCCGATGGCATTGACCTGACCGTAGTCGAGGTAATCGAGCATGCGCGCTGCCAGCTTGGCCAGACCAGGGAAGCGGTATGGCGTGGCCGGCGTGGAGGAACCGCCGACACCGGGGACGTCGAAGGCGATGATTTCCAGCTCCGGGTCCAGGGCGGCGACGAAGGGCATCACCAGTTCCAGGTTGGCGCCGATGCCGTTGAAGATCAGCAGCGGCACCAACTGGCTGTTGCCCGGCCGCACCGCGGTGCGGATGGTCTGCCCATCGAGATCTATGGTGCGGAATACGAATGGTTGCGGCATAGGCGCAGCCCCTGTGGAGTTGAGCGCTGGAGAGGGCCGTCCGGGCCGCCTCCAGGGTTACCAGGGGTTACCTGGTTCCACGCCGGTCAGACCGTCGTGGCGTGCGGCACTTCCCGGTGCCACTGCGGTTGAGACTGAAAATCAGCGTTCGTGCACATAGGTGCCTGGTGCGGCTTCGCCAGCCGGGAATTTCTTGTTGCCCAGCGCCCGTGGAGCATTCTTGGTTTCGCCCGAGCGTTCGCTCAGCCACGTCTGCCAATGTAGCCACCAGGAGTCGGCGTGCTTGGTCGAGCTTTCCTGCCAGGCTTTCGGGTCCAGCGGCATCGCGCTATTGGTCATGTAGCGCGCCTTGGGGTTGCCCGGCGGGTTGAGAATGCTTTGGATATGGCCGCTGTTGGACAGCACGAACTCGCATTTGCCGCCGAACAGGTGCGCCGACTTGTAGCAGGAGTCCCATGGCGTGATGTGGTCGGTGGTGCCGGCGACGACGAAGAAATCACAGGTGACCTGCTTGAGGTCGATCGGCGTGCCGCAGACTTCCAGCGCACCCGGACGGGTCAGCGGGTTGGTCTGGAACATCTCGATGAACTCGCCGTGCAGCGCAGCCGGCAGGCGCGTGGTGTCGTTGTTCCAGTAGAGAATGTCGAACACCGGCGGCTCGTTGCCGAGCAGGTAGTTGTTGACCCAGTAGTTCCAGATCAGGTCGTTGGGGCGCATCCAGGCGAATACTTTGGCCATGTCGCTGCCTTCCAGCACGCCGGCCTGGTAGGAGCGGCGCTTGGCCGCTTCCAGGGTTTTCTCGTCGGCGAACAGGGCAACCTGGGTGTCGAGCTGGGTGTCGAGCACGCTGACCAGCAGGGTCAGGGCGTTGACCTTGGGCTCGCCGAGGGCGGCGTAGTGGCCGAGCAGGGATGCCGTGGTCAGGCCACCGGAGCAGGCGCCGAGCATGTTGACGTCCTTGCTGCCGGTGATGGCGCAGATCACGTCGATGGCTTCCTTGAGCACCTCGATGTAGGTGGACAGGCCCCACTCACGCTGCGCCTTGGTCGGGTTGCGCCAGCTGACCACGAAGGTCTGCACCTGGCTGCGCAACAGAAAGCGCGCCAGGCTTTTTTCCGGTGACAGGTCGAATACGTAGAACTTGTTGATCTGCGGTGGCACCACCAGCAGTGGGCGCTCGTGCACGCTCTCGGTGATCGGCTTGTACTGAATCAGCTCCAGCACGTCGTTGCGAAACACCACGGCGCCGTCGGTGGTGGCCAGGTTCTTGCCGACCTCGAAGGCTTCCATGTTCACCTGGCTGGGCATGCCTCCGTTGTGCACCATGTCCTTGGCCAGGTGCGAAAGGCCGTCGAGCAGGCTCTTGCCGCCGGTTTCGAAGAAACGTTTGACTGCCGCCGGGTTGGCCATGCTGTTGCTCGGCGCCATGGCCTCGGTCATCAGGTTGATGACGAAGTGGCCGCGACTGGCGTCCTGCTCGGACAGCGAACTGTGCTCGATCCAGTCGTGCAGCTCCTTGCGCCAGGCCAGGTAAGTCTGCAGATAACGGCGATACAGGGGGTTCTGGCTCCAGGCCGGATCATTGAAGCGGCGGTCACCGTCTTCAGGCTTGAGCGCGGATTGGCCGAGCATGACGTTCTTCAGTTCGAGGCCGAAATGGGCGACGTGCTTGGCGCTGTGGAAGGGTTGCTTGAGTGCCTGGGAGAGCACCATGCGGGCAGAGGTCAGCAGATCCTTGCCGCGAATGCCGATTACCGGGTTGAGTCCCAGAGTATTTTCAGAGGCCTGGCGTTTCAGGTCTTCGTTGTTCTTGTCACTCATCTACGACGCTCCATTGTCCTGAGTCACGTACCGGCTGCGCTCGCGGCGAAACAGGGGCCAGGTACTGCTCGGGTTGCCGGGTGCGGATCGCGTCCGCGTCATGCATTGCATCTGGCAGGGCCAAATGCAGGGAACCTGCCAGTTCCTTGGTTACCCGAGTTTTTGCCGTTAGGCAAGCTGATCGATGGGGCGAGAGTATGCCGCGATAGTTTAGAAAAATCGTTCTAACTACCGGGTAATGAGCCGGGAAAGGAAGGCGAGCGCTCTGCGACGAGGTGTGCGTGCGGTTCAGAGTATCAGGCGCACGACACTTTCGTTGGGGTCGCGGGATTGGCCTGCAGCACTGAGCTGCGCCAGGTAGTCGGCCCAGAGTTGATCGTGCCGGGTGGCCAGTTCGTAGAGGTATTCCCAAGTGTACAGGCCGCTGTCATGGCCGTCGTCGAAGCACAGTTTCAGTGCATAGTTGCCGGCCGGTTCGATGCGCTCCAGGCCGACGTTGAGCTTGCCGGTCTGCAGGATCGGCTTGCCATGCCCCTGCACCTCGGCCGACGGCGAGTGCACCCGGAGAAACTCGGCGCTGAGCGAATAGCTCTGCTCGCCGTAGCGCAGTTCCAGGGTTTTCGAGGCCTTGTGCAGTTTGATCGCGCTGGGGATGGGCATGGCTGATTTCCGTGATCTTTTTAGGCACAACGCCCAGTTGAGTGATTGCACCGTCCTGTAGGAGCGGATTTATCCGCGAATTTCGCGGCTGAAGCGGAATGCCGCCCAGCCGCTCCTACAGAATGACGCCGGCCACCGGCTACAAGATCGGGCTACGGGGCTTACAGAATATAGCGCGACAGGTCTTCATCCTGCGCCAGCTCGCCGAGGTGACCGTTGACGTAAGCCGCGTCGATGCGAATCGGTTCGCCGTTCTGCTGGCCTGCCAGATCGGAGGCCGTGAAGGAGACTTCCTCCAGCAGGCGTTCGAGCAGGGTGTGCAGGCGCCGGGCACCGATGTTCTCGGTTTTCTCGTTGACCTGCCAGGCAATCTCGGCAATGCGTTTGATGCCGTCTTCGGCGAACTCGATATCCAGCCCTTCGGTTTTCAGCAAGGCGCTGTACTGTTCGGTGAGCGAGGCATGCGGCTCGGTGAGAATGCGCTCGAAATCCTGCGGGCTCAGGGCCTTGAGTTCGACACGGATCGGCAGGCGGCCTTGCAGTTCCGGCACCAGGTCGCTCGGCTTGGCCAGGTGGAAGGCGCCCGAAGCAATAAACAGGATATGGTCGGTCTTGACCATGCCCAGCTTGGTATTGACCGTGCAGCCCTCGATCAGCGGCAGCAGGTCGCGCTGCACGCCCTCGCGGGATACGTCGGCGCCACCGGTATTGCCGCGCTTGGCCACCTTGTCGATCTCGTCGATGAAGACGATGCCGTGCTGCTCGACGGCTTCCAGGGCGCGGGCCTTGAGTTCTTCCTCGTTGACCAGGCGCGCGGCTTCCTCGTCGCGCACCAGCTTGAGGGCGTCACCGACCTTGAGCTTGCGCGACTTCTTCTTGCCCTTGCCCATGCTGGAGAACAGGTTCTGCAGCTGGTTGGTCATTTCTTCCATGCCCGGTGGGGTCATGATTTCGACGCCCATGGGCGACTCGGCGACTTCGATGTCGATTTCCTTGTCGTCCAGCTGGCCTTCGCGCAGGCGCTTGCGGAACAGCTGGCGGGTGTTGGTATCTTCGCTGCGCACCGGTTCGTCGCCGAAACCCTGGCGCGCGGGTGGCAGCAGGGCATCGAGAATGCGCTCCTCGGCGGCATCTTCGGCGCGGTGGCGGACTTTGGTGATTTCCTGCTCACGCAGCATCTTCACCGCTGCATCGGCCAGGTCGCGGATGATCGATTCGACATCGCGGCCGACATAACCGACCTCGGTGAACTTGGTGGCTTCCACTTTCAGGAACGGCGCATTGGCCAGCTTGGCCAGACGACGGGCGATCTCGGTCTTGCCGACGCCGGTGGGGCCGATCATCAGGATATTCTTCGGCGTGACTTCCTGGCGCAGTTCGGCCGGCAGCTGCATGCGCCGCCAGCGGTTGCGCAGGGCGATGGCCACGGCGCGCTTGGCGTCGTCCTGGCCGATGATGTGGCGGTTGAGTTCGTGGACGATCTCGCGGGGCGTCATGGACATGGAGTTTGGCTCGCTATCGAATCTATGAAAAAAATGGACGCTTGGGGCTCTCTAAAAACGTAGGCGAGGCAGTCAGCGCAAGGCGGAAACAGGCGAGGAAGCGGAGTTTACTGTTGTAAATGAGCATTCCGAGCCTGTTTTCAACGCGGCGATGACAACGCAGGTAGTTTTTAGATAGGCCTCACTCGGGGGCGTCCAGTTCCTCGATGGTCTGGTGATGATTGGTGAACACGCAGATGTCGCCGGCGATGCCGAGTGCAGTCTGCGCTATCTCGAGGGCGGACAGGTCAGTCTTCATCAGCAGGGCGCGGGCTGCGGCCTGGGCGAAGTTGCCGCCGGAGCCCATGGCGATCAGGCCTTCCTCGGGTTCGACGACGTCGCCGTTGCCGGTGATGATCAGCGATGCGTCCTTGTTGGCCACTGCCAGCATGGCTTCCAGACGGCTCAGGCTGCGGTCGGTACGCCAGTCCTTGGCCAGCTCGACGGCGGCTCGCACCAGATGACCCTGGTGTTTTTCCAGTTGCCCCTCGAAGCGCTCGAACAGGGTGAAGGCATCAGCGGTGGCGCCGGCGAAGCCGGCCAGCACCTGGCCGTGATAAAGGCGGCGCACCTTCTTGGCGTTGCCCTTCATGACGGTGTTGCCGAGGGAAACCTGGCCGTCGCCAGCCATCACGACCTTGCCGTGGCGGCGCACTGAAACGATGGTGGTCAAGGGTGAATCTCCACGCTGCGGGGCGAACTTGCCCGGATCGAGACTCAGATGGGGTGCCCGCCGCGGTTTTTCAACCAGCGGCGGATCAAACGGCGATCAGCGGACCTACGCTGCTGTAACAGATTGCTGATGGGCTGGCGAAGCGTAGGGCTGTGCTGCGAGCGATGCAGGCATTAAGATTTAAGTATTCACATTGACCCAGCAGGGAAAGCTTCAAGAATGGGTGCGTATCAGGCGGCAGGAGACTCTCGGGTGGCAGTGCTAGTTGACTGCGACAATGTATCCCCTGAAATTTTGGATTATTCCTTACGTGTTGTGGCCCAGTTCGGTCGAGTAGTTATGCGACGCGGCTATGGAAATCATGGAACACTGGGGAATCGATGGCAGGAGGCTCTGGTGCGCCAGGCCTTTACTCCATGTCTGCAGTACCAGTATGCGGCTGGTAAGAACACAGCTGATATCGCTTTGGCTCTTGATGCGCTAGAGGTTCTATTTGATCAGCGAGCCGATACATTTTGCTTGGTTACCTCGGACTCTGACTTTGCTTATCTGTGTCGCAAGCTACGTGAGCGTGGCGCTACAGTTTTCATTGTTGGTGAGCCGAAAACGCCAGATGCGCTGCGTAATGCCAGCGATCAGTTTTTTGAGTGGAGACGCCGGGCTCTTGAATCAGAAAATGAACCTGATGAGAAGAGTGGCAGCAAAGTTGAACTCGACGTGAAAACTGAGGGTGTGAAGCCCGTTCCGCCTCGCCCCCCAGTTAAAAGGCGGCCGCGTTTTGTGGTAGAGGCCGTGGCCTTGCTCACAAGTGATACCAGTGAGGGGAAAGTTAGTCTGGGGGCTTTAGGCCAATATTTGAAACGCACTGATCCGGCGTTCTCCCCGCAGACCTATGGTCATACGGGGTTGCTGGATATGCTCAAAACATATGATTTGCTTGCTCCTATTCAAGAGCAAGGTGGGCATTGGAACGTGTCATTAGCTGTGGCAGCTTCCGATGTAGCGGCGTGTCCACGTTGCGGCAATCTGGGCTGCGTTGAGCATGCTGGCGGTACTTGGTGTAATCGCTGTGGTGATTTCGCTACTCCGCCTGACCCTGCACATCTGCCCTCCAATAACCTGAGGCGCCGTTAGGTTAAAGTTGAAGGGAGGGCTAACCCTCCCTATCCAAGCTGATCAGCGGACCTGACGCTGCTGTAACAGCAGGTTGCTGAAGCCGCCGGCTGCCAGGGTCTTCTGCGCGCTGGCCAGTTGCTCGCGGCTGGCGAAGGGACCGACCAGTACGCGGTGCCAGGTTTCCTCACGCACCTTGCCAGTTTCCACGCGTACGTTCTGGCCGAGCAGGATGATCTGCGCGCGCACAGTGTCGGCATCGTCACGCTTGCGGAACGAGCCGGCCTGGAGGAAGAACTGCGTGGTGACGGGCGCGCTGGCCAGTACCGGCGGCGCAGGCGGCGGCACCTGGCCGTTGAGCGCAGCTTCGGCGCGAGCGGTGTCGATCTTCGCAGCCTCTTCCGGGGTGACCGGTTTCTGTTCGGGCACGGGGGGCGGCGTTTCTTCCAGTGCCTGCGGCAGGATCACTTCCGACTCCGGCAGCAGGGTGTAGAAGTCGTACTTGGGCCTGGCCGGCTCGGGCTGCGTCGGTTTCGGTTCGGGTTTGGTGCTGCGCACCTGCTCGCCCTTGTCGCGCTTGATCTCGTCACGGCCCGGTTCAAGGCTGAACAGGAACATGAAGAAACCACCGACCACCAGGCCGCAGGCCAGCCAGATCCAGCCCGGTACGGGCTTCTTCGCCGGGGCCTGATAGCGACTGGCGCCGCGTTTCGGCGCCGGTTTCTTGCGCGCTGCCATTTACATCCGCTCCAGAGTTTCCAGGCCGAGCAGCTCCAGGCCCTGCTTGAGGGTACGGCCAGTGAGGGCCGCCAGGCGCAGACGGCTGTTGCGCGTGGCTTCGTCTTCGGCAGTCAGGATCGGGCAGTTCTCGTAGAAACTGGAGAACAGCCCGGCGATGTCGTACAGGTAAGCGCACAGCATGTGCGGCGTGCCCTTGTCGGCCACATTGCCGAGCAGCTCGTTGAACTGCGCCAGTTTGCCAGCCAGTGCCTGTTCCTGATCGGCGGCCAGGGTGATCTGCCCGCCGATTTCATCAACGCCCTTGCCCAGCTTGCGGAAGATGCTGGCGACGCGGGTGTAGGCGTACAGCAGGTAGGGCGCGGTGTTGCCCTCGAAACTCAGCATAAGGTCGAAGTTGAAGCTGTAGTCACTGGTGCGGTGCTTGGACAGGTCGGCGTACTTCACCGAGGCGATGCCGACCACGCGGGCGATCTGACGCAGCTCGTCCTCGGCCAGTTCCGGGTTCTTGTCCTTGACCAGGCTGTAGGCGCGCTGCTCGGCTTCGTCGAGCAGCTGCACCAGTTTCACGGTGCCGCCGTCGCGGGTCTTGAACGGACGACCGTCCGGGCCGTTCATGGTGCCGAAGCCCATGTGTTCCATTTCCATGCTGGCCGGGACGAAGCCGGCCAGGCGTGCGCAGGCGAAGACCATCTGGAAGTGCAGGGCCTGGCGCTGATCGACGAAGTACAGCACGCGGTCGGCCTTGAGTACGTTGGCTCGGTAGCGGGTGGCTGCCAGGTCGGTGGTGGCGTACAGATAGCCGCCGCCGGCCTTCTGCACGATCAGCGGCAGCGGCTTGCCTTCAGCGTTCTTGAACTCGTCCATGAACACGCACTGGGCGCCGTTGTCTTCGGTCAGTAGGCCCTTGGCGGCGAGGTCGGCGACCACCTGCGGCAGGTCGTCGTTGTAGGCGCTCTCGCCCCTGACGTCGGCCATGGAGAGCTTGACGCCGAGACGGTCATACAGCGCCTGGCAGTGCGACAGGGAGATGTCGTTGAAACGGTGCCACAAGCGTAGGCACTCGGCGTCGCCGGCCTGCAGCTGGACCACCAGCTCACGGGCGCGGTCGGCGAATTCAGGGGATTCGTCGAAGCGCTTCTTCGCCGTGCGGTAGAAACCTTCCAGGTCGGCCAGCTCGCTCTCGGCGGCGGCCGGGTTTTCCTGCATGTAGGCCAGCAGCATGCCGAACTGGGTGCCCCAGTCGCCGACGTGGTTCTGGCGGATTACCGTGTCGCCGAGGAACTCCAGTACGCGCGCCACGCCGTCGCCGATGATGGTCGAGCGCAGGTGGCCGACGTGCATTTCCTTGGCCAGGTTCGGCGCCGACAGGTCGACCACCACGCGTTGCGCCGGGCCGTTCTTGCGTACGCCGAGCGTGGCATCGGCCAGCGCCGCTTCCAGGCGCTGGGCCAGGGCATCGCTGTTCTGGAAGAAGTTGAGAAAGCCGGGGCCGGCGATTTCCACCTTGGTGATCTGCTCGTCGGCTGGCAAGGCAGCGATCAGCTTCTCGGCCAGGTCGCGCGGCTTCATGCCCGCCGGTTTGGCCAGCATCATGGCGATATTGCTGGCGAAGTCGCCGTGGCTCTTGTCCCTGGTGTTCTCCACCTGGATGGCCGGCGTCAGGCCCGCTGGCAGCACGCCTTCGGCGGTCAGGCGGTCGAGGGCTTGCTGGATCAGGTGGCGAATGCTGTCTTTCATGTTCGGCTCGGGTTGCCTTGGGGCTTTGGTCGAAAACTGCGCATTATAAGAGCAGCAGCAAGCGGCAAGCCACAAGCGGCAAGGAAAAGCGTGCCGGGTTTAGTGGGTAGGGTGGGCTTCAGCCCACCAAGGCTGGCCGCTATTGGTGGGCTGAAGCCCACCCTACTGACTGTTACAGCGTACCGCTCAGAAAAGATCGATCGGGTCGACATCCAGCGACCAGCGCACCGCTCGGCCGCTGGGCATTTGCTCCAGCGCATGCAGCCAGTGGTTGAGCAGGCGGTGCAGCGGGGCGCGGGCATTGCCCTGCAACAGTAGCTGCGCGCGGAAGCGCCCGGCGCGGCGCTCCATTGGCGCGGGGACCGGGCCTAGCAGTTCGATGCCGGAGAGATTCAGTTCGCCCAGCAGATGTTCGGCCTCGCTGCAGGCTTCATCGAGAAAGCCTTCCGCCTGGCCAGGCTTGTGCGCCTCGGCGCGTAGCAGGGCCAGGTAGCAGAACGGCGGCAAGCCGGCGCTGCGGCGTTCGCTCAGCGCCTGTTCGGCGAAGGCGAAGTAGCCTTGCTCGGTCAGTTGCACCAGTAGCGGATGGTCGGCCAGGTGGCTCTGGATGATCACCTTGCCCGGTTCCTCGGCACGGCCAGCGCGACCGGCAACCTGCACGATCAGCTGCGCCATGCGCTCGCTGGCGCGAAAGTCGGCCGAAAACAGGCCGCCGTCGGCGTCGAGGATCGACACCAGCGTCACCCGTGGAAAGTGATGCCCCTTGGCGAGCATCTGCGTGCCGACCAGGATGCACGGCTTGCCCTTGTTGATGGTGGCGAACAGGCGATCCATGGCGCCCTTGCGCGAGGTGCTGTCGCGGTCGACGCGCAGCACCGGGTAGTCGGGAAACAGCACCGCCAGGCGCTCTTCGGCGCGCTCGGTGCCGGCGCCGACCGGGCGCAGGTCGACGTGTTGGCATTTTGGACAGTTGCTCGGCTGTTTCTCGACGTGGCCGCAGTGATGGCAGCGCAGTTCCTGATAGCGCTGGTGCACGGTCATGCGTGCGTCGCAGCGTGGGCATTCGGACAGCCAGCCGCAGTCGTGGCAGAGCAGGGTCGGGGCGAAGCCGCGGCGGTTGAGAAACACCAGCACCTGCTGGCCGGCGGCGAGGATCTGGGCGATGGCCTGCTGCATCGGCCCGGAGATGCCCGAGTCCAGTGGCCGGCTCTTCACGTCCAGACGCAGGAAGCGCGGCTGGCTGGCGCCGCCGGCGCGCTGTGTCAGCTTGAGCAGGGCATAGCGGCCGGTGTAGGCGTTGTGCAGGCTTTCCAGCGAAGGTGTGGCCGAGCCGAGGACGATGGGCACGTCTTCCTGGCGGGCGCGCACCAGCGCCAGGTCGCGGGCGTGGTAGCGCAGACCTTCCTGCTGTTTATAGGAGGCGTCGTGTTCTTCGTCGACGATGATCAATCCCGGGTTCTTCATCGGCGTGAACAGCGCCGAGCGGGTGCCGATGATGATGTCGGCCTCGCCATCGCGTGCCGCCAACCAGGCGTCGAGGCGCTCGCGGTCGTTCACCGCCGAATGCAGCAGGGCGATACGTGCATTGAAGCGGCGGGCGAAACGGTCGAAGGTCTGCGGCCCGAGGTTGATCTCGGGGATCAGCACCAGCGCCTGTTTGCCGGCCTCCAGGCATTGGTGGATCAGTTGCAGGTACACCTCGGTTTTGCCGCTGCCGGTGACGCCAGCCAGTAGAAAGGCATTGAACTGGTCCCAGCCTGACGCCACGGCATTCACCGCAGCGCGCTGCTCGGCGTTCAGCGGCAGTTCCGGTTGTGCCAGCCAGTGCGCCGGCTTGGCATGCGGCTGGGTGCGGCGCACCTCGACCCGGACAAGTCCCTTCTCATGCAGCAATTGCAGGCTGTCGCGGTTGAGTTGCAGTTGGCTGAGCAGGCTGTGGGCGACACCGTGCGGATGTTGCGCCAGTGCCTTGAGCGCGTCGCGCTGGCGTGGCGCGCGGGCCAGGCGTGGGTCGTCGACGCTGGCGCCTTTGTTGGCCAGCCAGTAGCGCTCCTGGCGGGTTTCGGCCGGCTCGCCCTGGCGTAGCAACACGGGCAAGGCCCAGCTCAGGGTGTCGCCGAGACTGTGCTGGTAGTACTGCGCCGTCCACAGGCACAGCTTGAACAGCGACGCCGGTAGCGGTGGGCGAGCATCGAGCAATTCCAGGGCGGGCTTGAGCTTGTCGAGTGGTACCTCACTCTGGCTGTCGACTTCAACCAGTACGCCGATCATCTCGCGCCGGCCGAAGGGCACGCGCAAGCGCACGCCTGGCTGCAAGGCGCTGCGCGACACGCCGGCGGGGGCGAGGTAGTCGAACAGGCGGCGCAGCGGCGAGGGCAGGGCGAGGCGCAGGATCAGGTTGGGCAAGCCAGAAGCTCCATTGACAGGCCGGCGATCTTAACACGCGACGACCGGCGCCTTGCGTGGCTTGCATCGGTCTACGTCTCTGGTAAGATGCGCGGCCTATTTCTGTGCGGTGCCTGACATTGGTCGGGTGGCGGCACGACTACCCCGAGGAAAGCACGATGAAAGCCGATATCCATCCGAACTACGTCGAAATCGACGCTACCTGCTCCTGCGGTAACGTGATCAAGACCCGCTCCACCCTGGGCAAGAACCTGAGCCTCGACGTTTGCTCCGAGTGCCACCCGTTCTACACCGGTAAGCAGAAAGTGCTGGACACCGGCGGCCGTATCGATCGCTTCAAGCAGCGCTTCGGCGTATTCGGCGCGAAGTAAGCGACCGAACGATTACGGAACGTGTCATGCACCTTTCCGTGAATCTGAAAAAGGCGTCCCTGGTGGGCGCCTTTTTCGTTTCTCTGCTTTGTGCCGGCCTGGCCCAGGCCTTTTGTCCACAGCGTACCGATCTTGCTCAGGTCGCCGTGCGCCAGGTGGTCGATGGCGACACGGTGCGCCTGGTCGATGGGCGCAGCATTCGCCTGATCGGCATCAACGCGCCCGAGCTTGGGCGCAAGGGACGTAGTGATGAACCCTATGCCTTGCAGGCCAAGCGTCGCCTGCAGGCACTGGTCGATGCCAGCGATGGACGTGTCGGCCTGCTCTACGGTGAACAGCGCAAGGATCGTTACGGGCGTACCCTGGGCCATCTTTACGACCGTCAGGGGCGTAATCTCGAGGCGCAGCTACTGAGTGAAGGCCTCGGTTTCATGGTCGCCGTGGCGCCCAACGCAGCGCTGGCCGCTTGCCAGGCGCAGGCCGAGCGTCAGGCGCGCAGCAAGCGGCTTGGCGTGTGGCGTGATGAGCAGGTTAAGACGGCTGGGCAGTTACGTGGTGGTGGCTTTGCCTTGTTGGGTGGGCGGGTCACCAGTGTGCAGCGCAACCGAGGCGGCCTCTGGATCGATCTCGACGGTGGTCGGGTATTGCGCGTGGCGCCGGAACTGCTGGGTGAGTTCGACGTGCGTGCCTTGGAGAAACTCAAGGGGCGACAGGTTGAAGCGCGCGGCTGGGTCATCGACCGCCAGAGCCGTGGCGGCTTGAAAACCGGACAGGCACGCTGGATGCTGCCGCTGACTCATTCGGCGATGCTGGAGGTGTTGCCATGATGCGTGCATTGATGTTGTGCCTGATCTGCAGCTGGCTGGCAGGTTGCGCGGTCAATCCTGCCACGGGTCGCAACGACTTCGTGATGATGAGTGAGCGCCAGGAGCTGGAGCTCGGGGCGCGCTACAACCAGGAAATCCTCAAGCAATACCCGCGCTATGAGGACGCCAAACTGCAGGCTTATATTCAGCGCGTCGGCGAGCGGGTAGCACGCAGCAGCCATCGCAATCAGCTCAACTACGTTTTCACCCTGGTGGACAGCCCGGATATCAACGCCTTCGCCCTGCCGGGTGGCTACATCTATATCCACCGTGGCCTGCTCGCTTATCTGAATTCCGAGGCGGAACTGGCGGCCGTACTGGGGCACGAGGTCGGTCACGTTACGGCCCGCCATAGCGTGCGCCAGCAAAGTCAGTCCACGGCCTGGGGCTTGCTCGGGCAGGCTGCGGCTATCGGTACTGGTGTCGGCGCAGTGGGGGATCTGACCAGCGCCATAGGTAATGCGTTCGTGCGCGGCTATGGGCGCGACATGGAGTTGGAGGCCGATGGCCTGGGCGCGCAATACCTGGCGCGTGGTGGCTACGATCCGCAAGCGATGATCGAGGTGGTCAAGGTGCTCAAGGCGCAGGAGGATTTCGCCCGTGAGCAGGCAGCCAAGCGCGGCGAATCACCCGCGGCGGGCGGCTACCACGGCTTGTTCGATACCCACCCGGACAATGATCGACGCCTGCAGGAAGTGATCGGCCCGGCGCGTGCGCTGGCCGGCGGCAATCAGGAAGTGGGGCGCGACCGTTTTCTGCAGATGCTCGATGGTCTGGTGTTCGGCGATTCAGCGGCCAGCGGTATTCGCCGCGGACGCCATTTCTATCACGGCGAGCTGGACTTCACGCTGACCTACCCGCAGGGCTGGCAGCTGGTCAATCGCCCCGATGTACTGATCGGTCACACCCCGGATGAGCAAGCCTTTATCGCCATGACTCTGGAGGCAGTGGACAAACGCCTGTCGCCTGCCGAATTCCTGCGTCAGCGCGTCGGCAATCAGCGTCTGGTGGCAGGCGAGGAGTTGCGTCTTGGCGTGCTGCAGGGCTATACGGCGGTGTTGCAGGGCCAATCGGCGCGTCGCGTGGCGGTGATCTATCGCGGCGACAACGCTTACCTGTTCGTGGCGGCAGTAAAAGGGCGCGCTTCGCTGGAAGCCGAGGATCAGCGTTTTCTCGAGGTTATCCGCAGTTACCGGCCACTGAAGGCGGCCGAGCGCAAGTTGGCCGAGCCGGTGCGTCTGCATCTGGTGCGGGTCAAGGCCGGGCAGAGTATGACTGGTCTGGCCAGTGGCGCGCCGCTGGCGGCCGATGGCGAGGCACAGTTGAGGCTGCTCAATGGGCTGTATCCGCGTGGCGAGCCGCGTCCGGGACAGTGGTTGAAAACGCTGCGCTAGCGCGGCGCTTTCATCGCGACCGAACGGTCTTGGCAGGTGTATACAACTTGCGTATCCTCGGCCGCGCCCGTTCAACAAGCCTCATAAAAGCGGAAATGCCACTATGTCCGATCTAAAAACAGCCGCTCTCGAATATCACGCTCAGCCCCGTCCCGGTAAGCTGAGTGTCGAGCTGACCAAGGCCACTGCCACTGCCCGCGACCTGTCCCTCGCATACAGCCCAGGCGTAGCCGAACCGGTACGCGAGATCGCTCGCGATGCCGAACTGGCCTACCGCTATACCGGTAAGGGCAACCTGGTCGCCGTAATTTCCGACGGTACCGCCATCCTCGGCCTGGGTAACCTCGGCCCGCTGGCTTCCAAGCCGGTAATGGAAGGTAAAGGTGTACTGTTCAAGCGCTTCGCTGGCATCGACGTGTTCGACATTGAAGTCGACGCTGAAAGCCCGCAGGCGTTCATCGACACCGTCAAGCGCATCTCCATCACCTTCGGCGGCATCAACCTGGAAGATATCAAGGCGCCTGAGTGCTTCGAGATCGAGCGCGCGCTGATCGAACAGTGCGACATCCCGGTATTCCACGATGACCAGCATGGCACCGCCATCGTCACCGCGGCCGGCATGCTCAATGCCCTGGAAATCGCCGGCAAGACTCTGATCGATGCCAAGATCGTCTGCCTGGGCGGCGGTGCAGCTGCCATCTCCTGCATGAAGTTGCTGGTGAGCATGGGTGCCAAGGTTGAGAACATCTTCATGGTCGATCGCAAGGGCGTGATTCATGCCGGTCGCGATGATCTGAACCAGTACAAGGCCGTGTTCGCCACCGAGACCGACAAGCGCACGCTGTCCGACGCGCTCGAAGGCGCTGACGTGTTCGTCGGCCTGTCCGGCGCCAACCTGCTGAGCCCGGAAGATCTCCAGCGCATGGCGGCCAACCCGATCGTCTTCGCCTGCTCCAACCCGGATCCGGAAATCAAGCCGGAGCTGGCGCACGAGACGCGCAACGACGTGATCATGGCCACCGGTCGTTCCGACTACCCGAACCAGGTCAACAATGTGCTGGGTTTCCCCTTCATCTTCCGCGGTGCTCTGGACGTGCGTGCCACCCGCATCAACGAAGAGATGAAGATCGCCGCAGCGCTGGCGCTGCGTGACCTGGCCAAGCTGCCGGTACCGCAGGAAGTCTGCGACGCCTACGGCGGTATCGAGCTGTCGTTCGGTCGCGAGTACATCATTCCGAAGCCAATGGATCAGCGTCTGATCACCGTGGTTTGCGATGCAGTGGCCAAGGCTGCCATCGAATCCGGCGTGGCGACTCTGCCCTATCCGAAGCACTATCCGCTGAAATCGGTGGATGAAGTGTTCAACGGCTGATCAGCCGACAATAAAAAACCCGCTTCGGCGGGTTTTTTATTGTCTGTGATACGGCTTAAGGCAACGATTGCAGCCGCCTGAGCCTTATCCTAGAACAAGTCGATCGGCGCCATCTCGTCGGCCGGTAGCGGGCTGCCAGGAACACCCATGCCAGGTTCGAACTCACTCATCGGAGGGGGCGAGTCTTCACTCTTGAACAGTTCGAAATAGGCGTCCGGTGTGCCGGGTGCAGCAGCGCGGCCACTGATCGGGTCGACGCGCAGCGTCAGCAGCCCCTTGGGTTCTTTGGGCAGATGGTTGGGTCGATCCTTGAGTACTGCGCCCATGTAGTTCATCCAGATAGGCAGCGCGACAGTGCCGCCGTACTCATGGCGGCCCAGGCTCTCCGGCTGGTCGAAGCCGGCCCAGACGGTGGTTACGTAATCGCCGTTGTAGCCGGAGAACCAGCTGTCCTTGGACTCGTTGGTGGTGCCGGTCTTGCCTGCCAGGTCATTGCGGCCAAGGGCGAGAGCGCGCCGCCCGGTACCGCGCTTGATCACGTCCTGCAGCATGCTGGTCATGATGTAGGCGGTGCGCTCGTCGATGATCTGTTCGGCGACCTTAGGCTCCTCCAACGGCAACTCATCAGTTACGTTGACGGTGAGGTTGGCGTTCTCCTCGGTCGGTGCGCTGCCTGGCACGCGGGCCGGATTGGCGCGGAACAGCGGCTTGCCGTTGCGGTCATCAATGCGTTCGATCAGGTACGGCTCGATCTTGTAACCGCCATTGGCGAAGGTGGCCCAGCCCTCAGCGATTTCCATGGGGGTCAGGCTGGCAGTGCCGAGTGCCAGTGACAGGTTGCGCGGCAGATCCTGCGGGGCGAAGCCGAAGCGCTCGATATAGCGCAAGCTACGGTCGATGCCCATGTCCTGCAGCAGGCGGATGGAAACCAGGTTGCGCGACTTGTACAACGCTTCACGCATGCGAATTGGGCCGAGAAAGGTATTGTTGTCGTTCTTCGGGCGCCACTTCTGCGACAGGTAGTCGTCGGAGAGGATGATCGGCGCGTCGTTGACCAGCGTCGCTGCGGTGTAGCCGCTATCGAGAGCCGCGCTATAGATGAAGGGCTTGAAGCTCGAGCCCGGCTGGCGCTTGGCCTGCACGGCGCGGTTGTAGTTGCTCTGATCGAATGAGAACCCGCCGACCAGTGACTGAATGGCGCCGCTGTATGGGTCGAGGGAAACCAACGCGCCCTGTGCTGCGGGGACTTGGGTGAAACGCAGGCTGCCATCGGCCTGGCGCTGCACGCGAACGATATCGCCGACCTGGGTGACATCGCCAGGTTGCTGCGGGCGCGGGCCCATGCTGTTGGTGTTCAGGTAGGGGCGAGCCCATTTCATGCTGTCCCAGGCCACGGCCTGCTCTTCGCCGTTACGGGTCAATACCAGAATGCCGCTTTTCTCGACTTGGGTAACCACAGCGGGCTCCAGGCCGCCGATACTGCGGAACTTGGCCAGCTCGGTCAGCCAGGTTTCGCGGGTCATGCCCGGCAGGCGACTCTCAGGGCCGCGATAGCCGTGACGCTGGTCATAGGCGATCAGTCCGTCACGCAGGGCGGTGTTGGCTGCCTCCTGCAAATGACTAGGCACGGTGGTGGTGACATTGAAGCCTTCCGTATAAGCCTCGCTGCCATAGCGGCCAACCATTTCCGCGCGTGCCATCTCGGCTATATAAGGAGCGCTCAATTCTGGTGTGGGAACGTGGTAACGCGCATCGACTACCTCGGCAAGCGCTTCCTCGTAGCTGGCCTGATCGATACGGCCCAGGCGATACAGGCGGCCGAGAATCCAGTCGCGGCGCTCCTTGGCTCGGGTCGGATTGACCAGCGGGTTGTAGCGCGACGGTGCTTTCGGCAGGCCGGCGATCATCGCCATCTGCGCCAGGTTGAGCTCGCGGATCGATTTGCCGTAGTACACCTGTGCGGCAGCTTCGATGCCGTAGGCGCGGTGGCCGAGGTAGATCTTGTTGACGTAGAGCTCGAGGATCTCGTCCTTGCTCAGCTCGCGCTCGATCTGCAAGGCCAGAAGAATTTCGGTGGCCTTGCGCGAAAAACTGCGCTCGTTGGTGAGGAAGAAGTTCTTCGCCACCTGCATGGTGATGGTGCTGCCACCGCTCTGAATCTGGCCGCTTTTCAATAATTGCGTGGCAGCGCGCATCAGGCTGGTCACATCGACGCCATAATGATTGGCGAAATTATCGTCTTCGGCAGCCAGCAGAGCGCTGATGAATTCCTTGGGAATTTCATCGAAGCGAATCGGCGAACGGCGCATCTCGCCGAACTCGGCGATCAGCTTGGCATCGCTGCTGTAGACGCGCAGGGGGATCTGCAGCTGTACCTGGCGCAGCGACTCGACGGAAGGCAGGGTCGGGCTAAGGTAAAGAAACGCGCCGCTGAAACTGAGCAGCAGCCCACAAAAAACGGCAACGCAAGACCACCAGATGAACTTCAGCAGGCGTATCAAAATGTTCGGAATTCCAAGTAAAAGAATGAGTTAAGCAGGAGCCGAGGCTAAAAGGGAAAAGCTGATCACATTATAAGCGTTTTTTTTCCCGGGGAGCCATTTGCGCTTCTGTCAAGACTGATATTTAATGTGGAAAAACATAAATAGTCCGTAAGTCGCGGATGCCAATAGGAAAACGGTCGTGCTAGGGCTCTTCACTAAGAAAGCGAATACGCTGCTGGGGATCGATATCAGCTCGACTTCGGTCAAGCTCCTCGAACTGAGTCGCTCGGGAAGCCGCTACAAGGTAGAGGCCTATGCCGTCGAGCCACTTCCGCCCAATGCAGTGGTCGAGAAGAACATTGCCGAGTTGGAGGGGGTCGGTCAGGCGCTTTCTCGCGTGTTGGCCAAGGCCAAGACCGGTGTCAAGACGGCCGCGGTTGCTGTGGCGGGTTCGGCTGTCATCACCAAGATCATCGAAATGGAAGCGGGTCTTTCTGAGGACGACTTGGAAAACCAGCTGAAGATCGAGGCCGATCAATACATTCCTTACCCGCTGGAAGAAGTCGCCATCGATTTCGAAGTGCAGGGGCCGGCGCCGCGTAACCCCGAACGGGTAGAGGTGCTGCTGGCTGCATGCCGTAAGGAGAACGTCGAGGTCCGCGAGGCAGCCCTTGCGCTCGCTGGGCTTACCGCGAAAGTGGTCGATGTCGAGGCGTATGCCCTCGAACGCGCTTACGGCCTGCTGGAGGCGCAGTTGGGTGGTGGTCACGATGAGTTGACCGTCGCGGTGGTGGATATTGGCGCGACGATGACCACGCTCAGTGTGCTGCACAACGGTCGTACCATCTACACCCGCGAGCAGCTTTTCGGCGGCAAGCAGCTGACTGAGGAAATCCAGCGTCGCTATGGCCTGTCGGTCGAGGAAGCCGGTCTTGCCAAGAAGCAAGGTGGTCTTCCGGATGACTACGACAGTGAGGTTTTGCAACCGTTCAAGGAAGCGGTCGTTCAGCAGGTTTCACGTTCGCTGCAATTCTTCTTCGCCGCCGGGCAATTCAATGATGTCGACTACATCCTCCTGGCTGGGGGTACCGCGTCCATTCCTGATCTCGATCGGCTGATCCAGCAAAAAATCGGTACGCAGACGCTAGTGGCCAATCCCTTTGCCGATATGGCGCTGAGCAGCAAGGTCAACGCCGGTGCGCTGGCCAGTGATGCGCCGGCACTGATGATTGCCTGTGGTCTGGCGATGAGGAGTTTCGACTGATGGCGCGGATTAACCTACTTCCCTGGCGTGAACAGCTGCGCGAGGAGCGCAAGCAGCGGTTTCTGGTAAGTCTTGTCGGTGTCCTCGTTGTGGCGGCTGGTTTGGTGTTTCTGGGTGATCAATTTCTCAGTGCGGCAATCAGTAACCAGAATGCGCGAAATGACTTCATCAAGAAGGAGATCGCAGTTCTCGATGCGCGTATCAAGGAAATCAGTGAGTTGAGAACGCGTCGCCAGCAATTGCTGGAACGTATGAAGATTATTCAAGACTTGCAGGGTAACCGGCCAATTATCGGTCGTGTGTTCGACCAGTTGGTGAGAACGCTGCCGGACGGTGTGTATTTCACCAGTGTAAAAATGGTGGGTAATAGCATTGCCATTATTGGTGTGGCTGAATCGAATAATCGCGTCTCGAATCTGATGCGTAACTTGGATGCTTCTGAGTGGTTAACCGCTCCCAATCTGACCGAAGTCAAAGCTGTTACAGCGGGGGCTTTGGATCAGGAGAATGTGTTTCAGCTGACGGTGCAGCAGACACAGCCTGATCAAGAAAAAGCGGAGGCGGCGCAATGAGCATTAAGAGTTCCTTGGACAGCCTGCGCAGTATTGATATCAATGACCTTGATTTGAACAATGTTGGGTCGTGGCCTGGTGCGGTCAAATTCATTGCCGGCCTGCTACTGTTTATTGTCGTTCTGGCGTTGGGCTACAACTTTCACCTCAAGGATCTGCAGAGCATGCTCGAGCAGCGTCAGCGAGAAGAGGTGACGCTGAAGGAGCAGTTCTCCAGCAAAGCTTATCAGGCGGCGAACCTTGAGGCCTATAAAGAGCAGATGCAGGAGATGGAGGTGTCCTTTGGCGCTCTTCTGCGTCAGCTGCCAAGCGATACCGAGGTTCCCGGGTTGCTCGAGGATATTACTCGTACCGGCCTGGGCAGTGGCTTGGAGTTCGAAGAGATCAAACTGTTGCCGGAAGTGGCTCAGCAGTTCTATATCGAATTGCCGATTCAGATCAAAGTTACCGGTGGTTATCACGACCTTGCGACTTTTGTAAGTGGTGTCGCCAGTCTACCGCGTATCGTTACCTTGCATGATTTTGAGTTGGCACCAGTCAGTGCTGGAAACTCCAGCCGCCTGAGCATGCAGATTATGGCCAAGACCTATCGCTACAATGATAAGGGGGCTC
>NZ_JAOCLK010000054.1:0-23717 GCF_029845265.1 Ectopseudomonas oleovorans | reverse complement strand
ACTCCCACGCCAATCCAGCAAACGACGCGACCCCTGTAGGAGCGGCGCCCCGCCGCGAACAATGGCTGCCCCACAAATATCGAGCCGGCCTCAACAGCTTCGCTCCGAGGCGGGGCTCCCACGCCAATCCAGCAAACGACGCGCCCCCCCTGTAGGAGCGGCGCCCCGCCGCGAACAATGGCTGCCCCACAAGTATCGAGCCGGCCTCAACAGCTTCGCCCCGAGGCGGGGCTCCCACGCCAATCCAGCAAACGCCACCTCCCGTGTAGGAGCGGCGCCCCGCCGCGAATAGCCATCACCCTGCAATACCGAAGCAATAGCTAAAGGCTGCGCCCAACTGCCCTCATATCCACACTGCATCCCAATGCGGATAATCACCCGCTCGTTCCACGAGCCCGGCTCTCAAGGGGTTCGACACCACATATCTCGCTACGCTCCTAACATCTTCCTCCCGGCGCAGCGCATGATCATGAAAGCCTTTCTGCCATATCGGCCTACCCAGGCGCTTGGCGGAAATTGATTTGACCCTGGCTACCAGGCGGGCCAGATCCTCACTCTGTAGTTGCAATAGCCAGTGCAGATGATCAGGCATCACGACAAAGCAGAGCGTTTGATGCGATCCACGCAACTCATCTTGACGAATGACCTGTATGAGCGTGCGCGCCGCTGAAAAATCAGCAAAAACAGGCAGGCGACCATTGGTTACGGTGGTGACAAGATAGATTTGTCCGCTACTGGACCAGCGTCCGTCGCGAAGTCTGTGTGAGGCGTAGCGTTTCTCAGTCATCGGATTCCCTTCCGCAGGAGTGTCTAATTCCAGCTTAGACGAGTGTGGTTCTGGGAAAAGCTTCGCCCCGAGGCGGGGCTCCCACACCAACCCAGCAAACGCCACCGCCCGCGTAGGAGCGGCGCCCCGCCGCGAACAATGGCTGCCCCACAAGTATCGAGCCGGCCTCAACACCTTCGCCCCGAGGCGGGGCTCCTACGCCAACCCAGCAAACGCCACCGCCCGTGTAGGAGCGGCGCCCCGCCGCGAACAGTGGCGGCCCCACAAGTATCGAGCCGGCCTCAACAGCTTCGCCCCGAGGCGGGGCTCCTACGCCAACCCAGCAAACGCCACCGCCCGCGTAGGAGCGGCGCCCCGCCGCGAACAACGGCGGCTATCCCACAATCCCGAGCGCAACCCCAAAAGCTTCGCCCCGAGGCGGGGCTCTCACGCCAATCCAGCAAACGACGCGCCCCCTGTAGGAGCGGCGCCCCGCCGCGAACAATGGCTGCCCCACAAATATCGAGCCGGCCTCAACAGCTTCGCCCCGAGGCGGGGCTCCCACGCCAATCCAGCAAACGACGCGACCCCTGTAGGAGCGGCGCCCCGCCGCGAACAATGGCTGCCCCACAAATATCGAGCCGGCCTCAACAGCTTCGCCCCGAGGCGGGACTCCCACACCAAACTGCAAAACAACGCTCCCCTTGTAGGAGCTGCGCCCCGCAGCGAATGGCGGCCATTCCGCAATACCGAGCCCATACCCAAAAGCTTTGCCCCGAAGCAGATCGCCTACGCAAAGCCCCCGTTATCACAACTAACCGCAAAACTCGCTAACACCTTGTTTTTTAGGCTGTTCAAAAGCTGATCAGCGTGCTAAAACCGATCCATCGAGTCTTCTAGCCGCTTGAAAAAGAAGGGAAAACCATGACCAAGTCGGAGTTGATCGAAAGAATTGTCACTCATCAGGGGCAACTGTCCTCCAAGGATGTCGAGTTGGCCATCAAGACGATGCTGGAGCAAATGTCCCAGGCACTGGCCACGGGGGACCGTATCGAAATTCGCGGCTTCGGCAGCTTCTCGCTGCACTACCGCGCGCCGCGCGTTGGGCGCAACCCAAAAACCGGCCAGTCGGTACGTCTGGATGGCAAGTTCGTACCGCATTTCAAGCCGGGCAAGGAGTTGCGTGATCGGGTCAATGAGGATGAGTAAGCAACTGTAGAGCCCTTCGCTCGTGTCGACCCCTTGTTAGATGGCAATCTGACATAAGGCGCCTCTCGTACTTGCGAAATTACAGAAAACGGTCAAAATGTGCGGGTTTTCACAAAGCATCTGGTTGCTACGCTTTCAGCTTGTTGAACTCACCAGCTTTATCTGGGTAGCCATCCACATTACTGGGCTGAGTCCCTTTGAATTTCGCCAGCGTTAGGGATTGACTCGTGCGGTACCCCTCCATTTTCCATCATGGCGCCGTAACGGGTGTGACGGGCTCTTGCCATCAGCTACAGATGGATCACGAGCATGCGTTGCTAATTGACTGTGGCCTATTTCAAGGCGCGGAAACCTCTCCAGAAGGCCGTGCGAATGCCGGTAACCTCGCCATCGATTTTTCCCTGGATGGTATCAGGGCTCTGGTCGCAACCCATGTTCACATCGATCATGTCGGCCGCATTCCCTATCTGCTAGCCGCTGGCTTCAAAGGCCCGATTCTCTGCAGTGAGCCATCAGCCAAGCTGCTACCTATCGTTCTCGAAGATGCCTTCAAGCTTGGTTTTAGTCGCGATCAGAAACAAGTCGAGCGTTACCTCAAGCTAATCGAGCAGCGCATCGTCGCTTTGCCCTACAAGCAATGGTTCAGCTTGATCGACACGCCACAACTCAACGCGCGGATTCGTCTACAGCGTGCTGGCCATATCCTTGGTTCGGCCTACATCGAGGTAGACCTGCACTACCCCGAGTCGGGCGAGAAGAAACGCATCGTGTTTTCCGGCGACCTCGGCGCACCCCATGCCCCAATCCTGCCGGCGCCGAAAGCTCCCTACAAAGCCGATATTCTGGTTATCGAAAGCACTTACGGTGATCGCCTGCACGAAGACCGCCGCAGTCGTCGCGCGCGACTGGAAAAAGTGCTTGAGCACGCACTGAGTAACCAGGGCACAGTGCTGATACCCGCCTTCAGTATTGGTCGCACTCAAGAGTTGCTCTATGAGCTGGAAGACATCATCCATCGCAGAGCGCTGAAAGAATCTACCAAAGGTCAGTCAAGTGCTTCAAAACCGGGCACCAGCAAAGCTGCAGCGCTCGACTGGACGAATCTGCCCATCATTCTCGACTCTCCGCTGGCCAGCCGTTTTACAGCGGTATACCGCGAGCTCGATCACTTCTGGGATGCAGAGGCGAGGGCGCTTTTAGCCAAAGGCCGTAATCCATTGGCTTTTCGTAACCTGCTTACGGTTGACAGTCACCAGGCTCACCTGGCCATGGTCAACCGTCTGGCCCAAACCACTCAGCCGGCTATCGTTATAGCCGGCAACGGCATGTGCTCCAGCGGGCGTATCGTCAACTACCTAAAAGCGATGCTGGGTGATGAGCGGCATGATGTGCTGTTCGTCGGCTACCAGGCCGAGGGTACACCGGGACGACAGATCCAGCGTTTTGGCCCGCGTAATGGCTATGTGGAATATGACGGGCTGCGCTATGACATTCGCGCTCAGGTGCATACCATGGGCGGCTATTCAGCTCATGCCGACCAAGCCGGGTTGCTCAAGTTCGTAAGCGGTATGCGCAACAAGCCCGGAGAAATTCGTATCGTGCATGGCGAACCAGATGCCAAGCGAGAGCTCGCACGGATGTATCGGGCTTTATATGCACAAGCAGGATGTCCGCTCAACGTAGTAGTTCCGGGTTAAACCCGTGCGTTTTGCAGGCACTTACCAGGTGCCAGCAAGAGCAAAAACCAACGTTTTCAATGATGATTAGACCTCGGAGATAGTGTGAGTACCGAAACCGCAAAGCCCTACGAGCCCACAGCAGATGAAATCGATCTTGTGGAACTGTTCCAGAAACTCTGGCAACAGAAGTACCTGATCATTGCCTGTACGCTTGCCGTAGCGGTCTGTGCTGCAGGCTACGCCTGGCTTGCCACGCCTCACTATCAGGTGCAAAGCATGCTACGGCCGGCTCCGTTGAAAGAGCTGGATGAACTCAATAGCACGGGCGTATACAGCTTAACGCCTGAAGAAGCGCTGCAGCGCGTAGGTGCAGCACTGGACTCCTACAGTTCACGCTCGCAGTTTTTCCGAGACAATCAGGCTTTATTTGAACCGCTAAAGAAGGGCGACAAGACCCTTGAGCAGGCATTTGAGGATTTTAATGCCGAAAACTTCACCTTGTTGCAGCCGGATCCAAAGAAAACCAACAACCTTTCGCCTTATGTAGGGCTGCGTCTTGAATACCCTGACTACGTAGATGGCGTGACCATTCTCAATGGTATGGTCGAGCAAGCCATCATCGATGAGCGTCGCCGTGTAGCGCTGGATCTTGAGGGGGTAATCCAGAATAGTCTGAACAAGATCGAACGACAAATGGCGGCTGCGCGTGCCAGCTATGAGGCCGAGAAAGAAGCCGCCATTGCCAAGCTGAGTGAAGATGACAAGCTCCAGATTGCCATTTTGCAAGATGAGCTCAAGGCGCTCAGAGCTGAGCTGCGTACTCGTCGACAGAACCGCATTGCCCAGCTCGACGAGGCTATTGCCATCGCCAAATCACTTGGTATCTCCAAGCCGACCAATCCCACGTCCTTGGGCGATGTCGATGCAGCTGCGGGGCAGGGTAACGTTTTCCGTACAGAGGTGATCAGCCAGCAGTTCCCCCTCCACTTCATGGGCACTGAAGCCCTGGAGGCCGAGCGCAATATCCTGCTCAAGCGCCGTTCGGATGATCACACCGAGCCGAAAATCGCCACAATCCAGAATAAACTGCAGATGCTCGAGCACAACCGCCAGATCGAGATGATGCAGAGCCGGGAGAATGAAGACCTTTTCCTGGCCAAGTTGGCAGAGATGCGTGAGGAAGCGGCTCGTTTAAAGAGTATCCAGCCTAATCTTGAACAACTGAACCTGGTGCGTATCGACCAACCCGCTATCAAGCCACTTAAACCCATCAAACCCAAGAAAATGCTGATCGTGGCAATTGGCTTGGTGCTGGGCGGCATGCTTGGCGTATTCGTCGCGCTGATCCGCATCGTATTTACCGGGAACCGTACGCGAAGCGCCTGATTCACGTATTGCCCTGCTGCATGGCAATGCAGGGTGTTGCTGCACTCGATCGAGAAGAATTACTCACCGTGACCACGCTAACCTGCTTCAAAGCCTACGACATCCGCGGACAGCTCGGCGCTGAGCTCAATGAGGGAATCGCCTACCGCATTGGCCGTGCCTACGCGCAGTTCCTCGATGCCAAACGAATCGTGATCGGTGGCGATATGCGTCTATCCACCGCAGGCCTCAAGCAGGCTCTGGCCAACGGCCTTATGGACGCTGGCTGTGATGTGATCGACCTGGGCATGACAGGCACCGAGGAGGTCTATTTCGCCGCCTTCCACCTTGATGTCGATGGCGGCATCGAGGTAACCGCCAGTCACAATCCCATCGACTTCAACGGCATGAAACTGGTGCGTCGTGGCGCCCAACCGATCAGTGGTGACACCGGCCTCAAAGATATTCAGGCTCTGGCCGAGGCAGACAACTTCGCACCGGTCGGCAAGCGCGGCAGCCTGGCCCGCCAATCATGCCAGGACGCTTACATCGAACACCTGCTCGGCTATATCAGCCCTGCTGATCTTCAACCGCTCAAGCTGGTGGTCAATGCCGGCAACGGTGCTGCGGGGCATGTGATCGATGCGTTGGAGCAGCGCTTCAAGGCCTTGGGCGCGCCGGTTGAGTTCATCAAGCTACATCACCAGCCCGATGGCAGCTTCCCTAATGGCATCCCCAACCCCATCCTGCTGGAAAATCGCGCCGCAACTGCCGATGCGGTCAAAGCGCATGGCGCGGACATGGGCATCGCCTGGGACGGCGACTTCGACCGCTGTTTTCTATTCGACGAGAGTGGCGCGTTCATCGAGGGCTACTACATCGTCGGCCTGTTGGCCGAAGCCTTCCTCAAGAAGGAGCCAGGCGCCAAGATCATCCACGACCCGCGCCTGACCTGGAACACCATCGATATTTGCGCACAGCATGGCGGCCAGGCCATCCAGAGCAAAACCGACCACGCCTTCATCAAAGAGCGCATGCGCAAGGAAAACGCCATCTACGGCGGCGAGATGAGCGCACACCATTACTTCCGCGACTTCGCCTACTGCGACAGTGGCATGATCCCCTGGCTGCTGGTGGCCGAGTTGATGAGCCGCCAGGGCAAGAAACTCTCCGAACTGGTGGGCGAGCGCATGGCTGCCTACCCGTGCAGTGGCGAGATCAACTACACCGTCAGCGATGCCAAAGCCGTACTCGCCGTCGTGCAGGCGCACCTCTCCGAGCACAATCCCAAGGTGGACACTGCCGATGGGTTGAGTCTGGAGTTCGATGATTGGCGGATGAATATCCGGGCTTCGAATACGGAGCCGCTGCTGCGGTTAAATATTGAGAGTCGCGTCAACCCTCAAAGGGTAGAGCTACAACGTATAGTCATCGAAGGACTCATCACGCAATGAAATACCTCGTCACCGGCGGTGCTGGCTTTATCGGCTCTGCAGTCGTTCGCCACATTATTAACGATACCAAAGACTCAGTCGTAAACCTCGACAAACTGACTTACGCAGGCAACTTAGAAAACCTAACAGAAGTCAGCAACAGCGACCGCTACGCTTTTGAACAAGTCGATATCTGCAACCGTGCTGAACTAGACCGTGTATTCGCTCAACACCAGCCGGATGCCGTTATGCACCTGGCCGCAGAAAGCCATGTAGATCGCTCAATCGACGGCCCAGCAGCGTTTATCGAAACCAACATCGTTGGCACTTACACATTGCTGGAAGCCGCCCGTAATTACTGGCAGCAACTGGAAGAACCCCGCAAAGCCGCCTTCCGTTTTCACCACATCAGTACCGATGAAGTATACGGCGACTTACCCCACCCAGATGATTTGGAAAGCGACGAATCTGTAGGAGCGGGCCATGCCCGCGACAACGGTACTAAATTTCCCCTGTTCACCGAAACCACCCCCTACGCCCCCAGCAGCCCATACTCGGCCAGCAAAGCCAGCTCCGATCATTTAGTGCGTGCCTGGCGGCGTACCTACGGCTTTCCAACCATCATAACCAACTGCTCTAACAACTACGGGCCATACCATTTTCCTGAAAAGTTAGTGCCGCACGTCATTCTCAACGCACTGCATGGCAAGCCGCTGCCCATTTACGGCAAAGGCGACCAAATCCGTGACTGGTTGTATGTAGAAGACCATGCCCGTGCATTGTATTTGGTGGTAACAACAGGCCAGATCGGCGAAACCTACAACATTGGCGGCCACAACGAGAAAAAGAACATCGAAGTGGTACACACCATTTGCGCGATTCTCGATGAGTTACGACCACTTCCAGTAAACGATGACGGTTCTGTGGAAGCAGGCCTTGTGGGAGCGGGCCATGCCCGCGACAAAACTCCTACCTACAAAAACCAAATCACTCATGTGAAAGACCGCCCCGGCCATGACCGCCGCTACGCCATCGACGCCAGTAAAATCGCCGATGAACTGGGCTGGAAACCGGAAGAAACATTTGAAACTGGCCTGCGTAAAACCGTTGCATGGTACTTAAATAACCGCGAATGGTGGAAGCGTGTTTTGAATGGTGAATATCAATTAGGCCGTTTAGGAGAAAAGGCATGAAAGGCATTATTTTAGCCGGTGGTTCTGGCACCCGTTTGTACCCCATTACCAAGGGTGTTTCTAAGCAGTTATTGCCCATTTACGACAAACCGATGATTTACTACCCGCTTTCCGTGTTGATGCTGGCGGGTATACGGGAAATTCTGGTTATTTCCACCCCTGAAGATTTACCCAATTTTAAAAAGTTGCTGGGTGATGGTAGTGAATACGGTATTGAACTGAGTTATGCCGAACAACCGTCACCGGATGGCCTGGCGCAAGCCTTTATTATTGGTGAAGAGTTTATCGGCACCGATTCTGTGTGTCTGGTATTGGGCGATAACATTTTTTATGGCCAACACTTCTCCCAGCAGCTGAAGGCTGCGGCTAGTCGTGTCAGCGGTGCTACCGTATTTGGTTACCTGGTAAATGACCCTGAACGCTTTGGTGTGGTTGAGTTTGACGCTAATGGCCGTGCGTTAAGCATTGAAGAAAAACCCGCCAAGCCAAAATCTAACTATGCCGTTACTGGTTTGTATTTTTACGATAACGATGTTGTACAAATCGCCAAGGCCGTTAAACCTTCGCACCGGGGTGAGCTGGAAATTACCAGTGTGAACCAGGCTTACCTGGAGCGTGGCGACTTAAACGTAGAACTATTAGGGCGTGGTTTTGCCTGGCTGGATACCGGTACCCACGAAAGCCTGTTGGAAGCGGGTATGTTCGTGCAAACCGTAGAACACCGTCAGGGATTAATAATTGCCTGTTTAGAAGAAATTGGTTTTCACAATGGTTGGCTAAGCCGTGAAGCGCTTCTTGTGCAGGGTAACAAACTGGCTAAAACCGGCTATGGCCAATACCTGCTTCGCTTGGCAGAAGAACACAAGGAATAGGTATGAAAGTTATTGATACCGTATTGGCCGGTGTAAAAATTATTGAGCCAAAAGTCTTTGGTGATGCGCGTGGATTTTTTAAGGAAACCTTCAGTGCCCAGCGTTACCGCGATGAAGCAGGTATTGAGTTAGTCTTTGTGCAAGATAACCACTCCCGTTCGCGTAAGGGCGTTTTACGCGGCCTGCATTTTCAGAAAACCAAGCCGCAAGGGAAGCTGGTTAGCGTAGTGCGTGGTGCTGTGTATGACGTAGCCGTCGATATTAACCCGTCATCGCCCACTTATGGCCAATACGTTGGGGTCGAGTTGTCGGAAGATAACCATCGCCAGCTGTGGGTACCACCGGGTTATGCTCATGGCTTTGTGGTATTAACTGATGCGGTCGATTTTGTATACAAATGCACCGACTACTACGACCCTAGCGATGAAGGCGGTGTAGCCTGGAACTGCCCTACGCTCAACATTGCCTGGCCACTTACCGATGTGCAGCTTTCCGAGAAAGACCAAAGCTACCCGGGGTTAAAAGACTTACATGGTTAAGGTATTAATTACGGGTGCGGCCGGGCAGGTTGGCAGTGAACTGGTTAAGCTGGCCCCGGCTGGTTTTGATGTTGTGGGTTACAACTCCAGCGAACTGGATATTACCAATGCCCAGCAGGTTCAGCAGATAGTAGCTGAACAATCCCCGGCGCTTATTATCAATGCTGCCGCATACACTGCCGTAGACAAAGCTGAAACCGATGTTGAACGTGCTTACGCTGTGAATGAAACCGGTGTTAAAAACCTGGTTGAAGCAGCATTGTCTTTGGGTATTCCGGTTTTCCATATTTCTACCGACTATGTATTCGACGGTACAGCGACTGAACCCTACAAAGAAACCGATCCGGTTGGCCCAACCGGTGTTTACGGTGCCAGCAAGTTGGCTGGCGAACAGGCGTTAGCGAATAGTGGTGTTAAGCACATTATTCTGCGTACCAGCTGGGTGTTCGGTGCTGAAGGCAATAACTTTGTTAAAACCATGCTGCGCCTCGGCAAAGAGCGGGATACCTTGGGTGTGGTAGCAGACCAGCATGGTTGCCCTACCAGTGCTGCCAGTATTGCTAACGTACTGTGGCAGTTAGCGCAAAAATACACCGAAGAAGGTGAATTGACCTGGGGAATTTACCACTTCAGCAATGCACCAGCGACTACATGGTATGGATTTGCAATGGAAGTGTTTAGTAAAGCTGGTACATTTGGAATTGTTCATAATAATCCAAAAATTAATTCTTTAACTTCTGAAGAATTCAAGATGGTAGTGAAAAGACCACTGCGGTCTGTTTTAGATACTTATAAGATCGAAACAATGCTCGACTTTGAAGTACCAAGGTGGTCTGAAGAATTAGACAAAGTGCTTATCGATAAATGTTTTTATCAATCTTAACTTCCGAACTATGAGCTGGGATTGTAATGCGTAATCATTTGGAAATAATCTCGCTTTACGGGATTCAAGTTCTTAATGGATTGTATCCTTTGTTAGTATTTCCATTTTTATTGCAGCAATATGGGTATGATCATTATTCTGATTTTGTTAAGGCTGAAGTTTTTTCAATATTTGTCTTAATATTTGTGCTGTGGGGTTTTGAGATAGACTCAGTAAGGAGGTTAAGAAACATACGATACGAGCGCTCATTGGGGCGGTCGCTAATATTTTTTAACACGCTCTATGCCCGGTTTTTATTTTGGATTGTATCCTTGATTTTGTCGTGCCTATTTTGTTATATATTTTTTGATTTGAAATTTATTATTATGGTGGTTGGATGGCTTTTTTATCCGCTGTCAATTGCTATTTTCTCTACATATTATTTTCTAGTGTATAAGTTAAGTTTCGAAGTATTTATTGCTATGTTTATAGGAAGAGTAATTAGTTTGGTGCTGTTGTTCTCTCTAGATTCAGGAATTGATTTGATGTATATCTCATATGTTATATCAGTCCCATTATTAATAGTTGCATTTTGCTTTATATTGTTAATGGTCTATTTGGATAAAATAAGGTATATACCATTCGATTTTGCTAGGGTGCGGGGATCTATATTTGCTTCGTGGTTATCTTTTAAAGACTCTTTGTCAGTGTTGTTCTTAAAAGAATTTAATATTCCAATTATTTCGTTGGCATCATCTAGTTCTGAAATAATCTCTCTTTATTCAATGTTGGATAAATTGCTTAGGGCTGCAGCGGCTATGATGAGGCCTGTATCTCAATATCTTATGCCGTCTGTAATGAGGTCGATGTATACAAGTGGGTGGATTTTTAATTATAAATTTAAGAGAGTGTTTTTAATAGGTTTTAGTCTGGTGGCTTTAGGTTCTATTGCTTGTGTTTTCTTTCCATTTGGCCTGATTGTTGGTGATGAGTTATTGAGGAAGTATTCGTTTAATATCATTATGAGTATTTTAGTTTTTACATTGTTATTTGGTTATCTAAATTACTTTTTCTTGATTTATAGTTCTATTGTTGGCGGCTATTTTTTTGTTGTATCTGTTCTTTTTTCAGGTCTGATTGGTTCTGTTGCTTTGTACTATTTAGTGCTGAACCTTCAACTGGAAGGGATGGTGCTAGCATTGTTTATTCCTGAGTTTTTATTATGCTTTATATGTTTATTTTATCTGTTATTAAAAGATCGGAAGTTAGGAGGTGATTCAAGTGCTCGATAGTGCTTTATTTTTATCGCTTCTGTTTCTTTTTAACGGTTTCTTCTATGCAAGGCTAATCGGGTCGTATATTAATCCTGTTTCTATTTTGAGTTTTTATTGGCTGCTTACTCTATTTTTGCCTTTGCTTATATATCCTGATGGTCGTATTCAATTGGAAACGCACTCCTTTGTATTTCTTTGTTTGGCTACTTTCTCTTTACCGTTTTATGTTATTTCATTGTTTAAGCCGAAAAGGACCATTTGGATTGAACCTGTGTACTTTAGGCGAAGAGTTAGATTTTTCCTGGGAATATATTTCTTAATCGGCATTGTTTTTTTCTGGTTGCATTTGTCGCTTAATAACGTATCTGTAATGTCTTGGGTATCTTCACCTAAAGAGATTACTGCAATGCTTGTTAATAAGAAGTATGCTAGCGAGTTGATCTATAGCTTCTATAGCAAGGTTATAGTTCTAATGATGTATCCTGTTGCATTCTTGGGTGGTCTAATGGCTACGCTTAGAGGTCGTTCTATTTTAGCTAATTTAGTCTGTTGTTTTACTATTCCAATTTTATTTTTTATTATTTTTGGGGATAAGGGTGCCTTATTTCTTGTTTCCTTTTTGTATTATATGGGTTGGCTGGTTGCTTCCAGTAATCGTGGTGAAGTAGCTTTGATTAGAGGGAGGCAAATAGTATATCTTCTGCCAGTTTTCATATGTTTATTCCTCTTGATTTTGTTTGCATTTATATCTAGAGGCGTGAGCATTGCCGACTTGTACTCTTATTTTGTTTCGTATAGTTCGGGGCATATCTTTGCTTTTAATGATTGGTTCTCATATTTCTTGGGTGGGCAGCATTTATATGCAAGATACGATGAGTTGTCATTGCCTTTTGGTTACTACACATTTCAGGGGATTTATAATTTGGTTGGTTATCCATCCATGACCGTAATGGGTATCTATGGGGAATATTTTACTGATGGTTTTTTAACGACAAATATCTATACAATCTTTAGAGGTCTGTTGTACGACTTCGGTTTTGCCGGAACGTTAGTTTTCTTTTTCATATTTGGCTGGTTAATGTCTGTTGGTTACCTGCTGCTTTGTAAATATGGATGGTCTGTATTAGGGATAACAAGTTGGTATTTGTTCTCTCTTTTTGTTTATTCGTCATATATAATATCAACTTTTGTTTGGGTGACCACTATAGTTAGTGTCGGTTTGATTTTTGTTCTTTTGTTTGCTTTTTTGAGAAAGGTTTAATATGAAATTATTAAGTATTGTGGTTGTTAATTACAGGGGATTTGATCTCACGCTGCAGATGTATAAATCGCTAATTTCATCATTGGATAGTTCAGAGTTTGACTTTGTTGTAGTCGATAATTCACAAAGTGAGGACGAAAATAAAAATCTAAATTCGGTTTTCGAAGGCTGTTCTAATGTTTTGATTAGCCCCGTTGTAAATAAAGGTTATTTTCAGGGGTTGAATGACGGTTTAGATTTAATTAATGTCGATGATTATAAATATGTTGTAGTTGGGAATAATGATATTATTTTTGCGCCTGATTTTTCGGAGAAATTAAAGTTTGCAAATTATGCCGATGATGTTTATGCGATATGCCCTGATGTGAGGTCTTCTGAAGGAGTGCATCAGAATCCTCATGTTGTAAAACGATTCAATTTTTTACAGCGTTTGAAGATTGATATTTATTTTTCAAATTATTATGTTGCTAGTGCATTGTTAATTATTAAGAATGCATTTTCAAGTAAAGTTCGCGCTGATAAGGATGAAGAGCCAAGGATAATTCATATGGGGATTGGAGCTATTTATATCTTAACTGCTAGTTTCTTTAAGTGTAATCGAAGGCTCGCATTTCCTTTCTTTTTATATGGTGAGGAAGCTTTCCTTTCTAATCAGATTCATAATTCAGGTGGTGTTTTATTTTATGATCCTGATCTGATGGTAGACCATTTGGAATCAGCTACTTTGTCAAAAACCCCTAGCAGGGATCGATATAACTGGGCTCGTGATGGGTATAAGGTTTATAGAGAGTATTTATGAGAAATTATTTTAAAAATAAAGTTTTGCTTATCACCGGCGGCACCGGTTCATTCGGCAATGCCGTTCTTAAAGGCTTCCTGGATACCGATATTGCCGAAATCCGTATTTTCAGCCGTGATGAAAAGAAGCAGGATGATATGCGTAAAAAATACGCGAATCCTAAGCTGAAGTTTTACATCGGCGATGTGCGCGACTATCAGGCGGTGCTGAATGCCACCCGTGGTGTCGATTACATTTTTCATGCGGCGGCATTAAAACAGGTGCCATCCTGTGAGTTTCACCCAATGGAAGCGGTTAAAACCAACGTGTTGGGCACTGAAAACGTGCTGGAAGCCGCTATTCAGAACGAAGTGAAGCGGGTGGTGTGTTTAAGCACCGATAAAGCGGTTTACCCCATTAATGCCATGGGTATCTCCAAAGCCATGATGGAAAAGGTCATGGTGGCCAAATCGCGTAACGTAGACCCCACCAAAACCGTTATTTGTGGTACCCGTTACGGCAACGTAATGGCATCCCGTGGTTCGGTTATTCCGCTGTTTGTGGACCAAATGCGTGCTGACAAGCCGCTGACCATTACCGACCCGAATATGACGCGCTTTATGATGACGCTGGCCGACGCCGTAGACCTGGTGTTGTACGCCTTTGAGCACGGCAATAACGGTGATATGTTCGTGCAAAAAGCCCCGGCAGCAACGGTTGAGTTGCTCGCACAGGCTTTGTCCGATCTGCTTGGCAAGCCGGGTTATCCCATTAACGTGATAGGCACCCGCCACGGCGAAAAGCTGTATGAGGCCCTATTAAGCCGTGAAGAAATGGTTTGTGCCGAAGACCTGGGCGGTTACTACCGCGTTCCGCCCGATCTGCGCGATCTGAACTACGGTAAGTTTGTGGAGCAGGGTGAGCAGGAAATTTCCCAGGCAGAAGACTACAACTCGCACAATACCCAGCGTTTGGATGTGGCAGGCATGCAGCAACTGCTGTTAAAGCTGGAGTTCATTCGTGAACTGCGTGATGGCCGTTACGTAAACCCCGAGGAGTAAGCCATGCGTGTGTTGGTAACCGGTGCCAACGGCTTTATTGGTAAAAACCTGTTGGTGCACCTGGCGGAACGTAAACACATTGAAGTCGTGTGTTTTACCCGCGAACATTCAGCAGCAGAATTACCGGCCATGTTGGATGGTGTGCAGTTTGTATTTCACCTGGCCGGTATTAACCGCCCTCAAGACCCGGCAGAGTTTACCACCGGTAATGCGGGTTTAAGCCAGCAGTTGGCCGATGCCATGTTGGTAACGGGTTGCAAAGCCCCGGTGGTGTATACCTCTTCCATTCAGGCCGGGTTGGATAACCCGTATGGCGTGTCTAAGCGTGCGGCGGAAGATGCCTTACTGGCACTGCGCGAGCAGGATGTGCCTGTTTCGGTTTTCCGCTTGCCGAATGTGTTTGGCAAGTGGGCCAAACCGAACTACAACTCTGCCGTGGCAACCTTCTGCCATAATATTGTGAACGACTTGCCCATTCAAATTAATGACCCTGCAGCGGTGGTTAATTTGGTGTACGTCGATGATGTGATTGAGCATTTCCTGGCACTGCTGGATGCTAAACGGACGGCCGATGCGTTTGAAACCGTACAACCGGTGTACGAAATAACCGTGGGTGAATTGGCCGATCAGTTGTATCGCTTCCGAGATAGCCGCCATAGTTTAATTACCGAGCGCGTGGGTACTGGGTTGGTGCGTGCCTTGTATTCCACCTACCTCAGCTATGTGCCGAAAGAGCGCTTTACCTACGAAGTGCCCAAATACGGTGATCCGCGTGGTGTATTTGTAGAAATGCTGAAAACACCGGATGCCGGCCAGTTTTCTTACTTCACAGCGCACCCCGGTATTACCCGTGGCGGTCATTACCACCACACCAAAACCGAGAAGTTTTTGGTGATTAAAGGCAAGGCCAGCTTTAAGTTCCGCCACATGCACACTGGTGAATTTTTCGAGCTGGAAACCACCGGCGAAAAACCCGAAATTGTGGAAACCATGCCAGGCTGGACACACGACATTACCAACATTGGTGATGATGAAATGATTGTTATGCTGTGGGCGAATGAAATTTTTGATCGGGAAAAGCCGGACACCTACGCTTGCCCGTTAACGCCTGTGGCTCAGTGAAACGCCTGTGGCTAATAAATAGTTGGATACTTTGTTATGATAACCGCTGTTAAAAAATTAAAAGTGATGAGCGTGGTTGGAACCCGCCCGGAAATTATCCGTTTGTCGCGCGTAATGGCTAAATTGGATGAACACTGCGAACACATTCTGGTGCATACCGGCCAGAACTATGATTACGAACTGAATGAAATTTTCTTTCAGGATTTAGGCATCCGTAAGCCAGACCATTTTTTAAGTGCCGCCGGCAGTACTGGTGCGGAAACCATTGGCAATGTGATTATTAAGGTTGACCAGGTTCTGGCTGAGGTAAACCCCGAAGCAGTGCTGGTGTTGGGCGATACCAACAGCTGTATGGCCGTATTGCCAGCCAAGCGGCGTAAGATTCCGACCTTCCACATGGAAGCTGGTAATCGTTGTTTTGATATGCGTGTGCCGGAAGAGATCAACCGCCGTATTGTTGACCATACCGCCGATATCAACATGAGTTACAGCACCATTGCGCGGGATTATCTGGTGGCAGAAGGGTTACCGCCGGATCGCATTATTAAAACCGGCAGCCCGATGTTTGAGGTGCTGAATTATTACCGCGAAGGGATTGAAGCCTCTACTGTATTGGAACGACTGAGTCTGAAAGAAGGCCAATTCTTTGTGGTGAGTGCGCACCGTGAAGAAAACGTCGATTCCGATAAAAACTTTTTGAAACTGGTGGATGTATTGAACACCGTTGCGGCGCATTACAATTTGCCAGTGATTGTTTCTACCCACCCACGTACCCAAAAGCGCGTCGATACCATGGGGGTTACCTTCCACCCGAACGTGCAACTGCTGAAACCGCTGGGCTTTAAAGACTACAATAAGCTGCAGTTAAGCGCGAAAGCGGTCTTGTCTGATAGCGGTACGATCAATGAAGAATCATCCATTCTGAACTTCCCGGCCCTGAATATCCGTGAAGCGCATGAGCGCCCGGAAGGTATGGAAGAAGCGGCCGCCATGATGGCCGGCCTGGAAGTGGAGCGTGTAATGCAAGGCCTGGCCATTCTGGAAACGCAAGCCCGTGGCGAACAACGCGATTTGCGGTTAGTGGCTGACTACAGCATGCCCAATGTAGCCGACAAGGTGGTTCGCATTATCCACAGCTACCGTGATTATGTGATGCGGACGGTGTGGAAGCAGTACTAATGCGAATTCTCTTTATCAGCCAGTTGTTTGACCCAGAGTATTCAATAAAAGGTTTAGGGTTAATGATGCACTGGATAGAACAGGGGCATGAAGTTGAAGTAATAACTACATTTCCGAATTATCCTACTGGACGTGTGTTTCCTGGCTATAAGCGCAAACTGAAACAAGTTGAAGTCATCAATGGTGTTAAGGTGATAAGGCTTTGGAGCCATATTTCACACTCTAAATCCAAGCTGTCACGTGCGGCCACTTACCTTAGCTATACTATTGCGGCGCTGTTTTACGCGTTTTTTAGTAAAAAACCAGACGTTGTTTACGCGTATCATCCTCAGGCAACTACTGGCTTGATTGGGATACTTTTAAAAAAGTTGAAAGGTGTGCCTTTCATCACAGATGTTCAGGATTTGTGGCCAGATGCACTGGTGGCTACGGGTTTAAATAAGGCGGGGTTGGTTGTTCGGTTAATAGATCGTTGGTGTCGGATTGTGTACATGCAAGCTAGCGCCATTGTCGTGCTGTCTCAAGGGTTTAGGCAGGCTTTAGTTGCTCGGGGTGTATCCGAAAGTAAGATACGGGTTGTATATAACTGGTGTCCCGAAGAGTTACGCATTAGTGAAGCGATTGAGAATCAGCACAATAAGGCAATAGATGAAAAGTCGTCAGCTCGGGTTGTCTATGCTGGCAATATTGGTGCGGCTCAATCACTTGTATCTCTCATAGATGCTGTTGGTACGTTTTCAGCTTCCTCTCTTGTATTGGAACTCTATGGGAATGGAGTGGAGAAGGAAGAGCTGGAAGCACTGGTAAAATCTAAACGTTACGCAAACGTTTCTTTTAAAGGCTATGTGCCGTCTTCTGACATTTTTGATGTTTTAGTTGGTGCTGACATACTAGCTGTTCATCTTCGCAGAGATCCTCTTTTTGAAATTACAATTCCATCAAAAACTCAGTCTTCTATGGCGATAGGCAAGCCGATGCTTATGGCCGTTGGCGGTGAAGTAAATGACCTAGTAATACAGGCTGGTGCAGGGGTGGTGGCTGAACCGCAGTCCGTTGAATCTATTCAGAAAGCATTGAGATTGTTGTTAGCTAAAAAATCTGATTGGAAGAATATGGGAAAGTCAGCTCGTGATTTCTATGAGCAGAATTTTTCATCGCGAGTGAATTATCAAAAGCTCGACGATGTTCTGAGGGACGTATCTCGTGATAATTCGTGACGCTACTAAGAATGATTTGCTGCAAATTGTGATTGTTCATCAAAAAGCCTTTGATGGATTTTTTTTAACTAAATTAGGTCCGACTTTTCTTCATCAATTATATGATGCTTTTGCTTTTCGGCGTGGTGGTATCTTAAGAGTGCTTTGCAGCGAGGATGGGCGAATAGTTGGCTTTGCTGGTGGAGCTATCGAGCCAGATAGTTTTTTTCGCTGTTTAAGAAATGACAAAGGTTTAGTTTTTTTTATTTGTGCAATTCCAGGGTTAATTAAAAACCCTATCTTGGTATTGAAAAAACTTTGGTACGCTGTTTTTTATAAAGGTGAAGCTCCTGTCGCATTATCAAAGGCTGCTCTTTTAAGTAGTATCGGTGTTATACCAGAAGTGGCGGGTAAGTCCTTGGGTAAGAAGCTACTGACTGATTTTGAAAAGGTGGTTAATAGCAAAGGGGCGGAATCCCTGTACTTAACAACCGATAAACTTGGAAATGATAATGTAGTGGCTTTTTATATTAAGAGCGGCTACAAGATTGAGTCTGAATTTGTACAAGCCGATGGTCGGAAAATGCTACGGCTTATAAAGATTTTTAATGGTGCCCCTAATGAGTGATGTAAAGTTTCTACCATTTGCTTTGCCAGAGATCGGTGAAGAAGAAATTGCCGAGGTTGTAGACTCCTTGCGCACTGGCTGGGTTACTACTGGCCCGAAAGCGAAAAAATTTGAAGAGCAGTTTACTGAATTTTTGGGAGATGCATCACTTCAGTCGATTTCTGTAAACTCCGCCACTTCTGGGTTGCACCTGGCTTTGGAAGCTTTGGGTGTTGGCCCGGGGGATGAGGTCATTGTTCCTGATTACACCTTTACTGCTACTGCAGAGGTGGTGCGCTATTTAGGTGCTGCGCCTGTTTTTGTTGATGTTGATTCAGCAACCTTCAATATGTCTGCTGAATCCTTTGCTGCGGCCATTACCGATAAAACCAAGGCGGTGATGCCAGTTCATTTTGCTGGGCTGGCATGTGATATGGATGCAATTATTAAAGTTGCTAAAACGCATGGTATTCGTATTGTCGAAGACGCGGCTCATGCATTGCCTACCCATTACAATGGCAAGCTGATTGGCACTTTGGATTCTGACTTCACGGTGTTCAGCTTTTATGCCAACAAAACCATGACTACTGGTGAGGGTGGTATGGTGGTAACCCGTGACGCAGAGCTTGCCAAGCGTTGTCGAATTATGCGCTTGCATGGCATAAGCCGGGATGCCTTTGATCGTTATACATCTACTAAGCCGGCTTGGTTTTATGAGATTGTTGCACCGGGCTTTAAGTACAATATGCCCGATCTTGCAGCTGCCATTGGCATACATCAGTTAAAGCGATTGCCAGCATTTCAGCTGAAGCGTAATGACATGGCAGGGTTCTATAACCAAGAGTTATCAGGGTTGCCTTTGGTGCTACCTGCATTACCTGGTAATGGTTCTGAACATGCATGGCACTTGTATCCTGTTCGTATTAAGGCTGAAGCAGGCATTGCGCGGGACGCGTTCATACAGAAAATGGCCGATGAAGGCATTGGTTGTTCGGTGCATTTTATTCCTCTGCATTTGCAACCGTACTGGCGTGACACTTACTCACTTACTCCTGAAATGTTCCCAAATGCGCATGCGGCTTATGAGATGGAAGTTTCTTTGCCTCTGTACACCAAGATGACGCACTCAGACCAACAGCGTGTTGTTAGTGCCGTTAAAAAGGTGCTTGGTTGTGACTAAGCGACTTTTTGATGTGCTGGCATCCTTCTTTGGATTACTGATTCTAACGCCTGTTTTTGCTCTGATTGCAGTATGGATTAAGTTGGATTCAGCTGGCCCTGTTTTTTTCAGACAAGAACGAGTCGGGCTGTTTGGTGTGCCATTCAAGATCCACAAGTTCCGAACCATGCGTGTGGATGCTGAAAAATCAGGTCGTTTAACGGTGGGAGCAGACTCACGCATTACCCGTTCAGGACATTTTCTGCGCAAGACAAAAATTGATGAACTGCCACAGTTGATCGATGTTTTTCTGGGGCGAATGAGCCTGGTCGGGCCGCGTCCGGAGGTTCAAGAGTTTATTGATTGTTACCCTGCAGAAGTGCGTGAAAAGGTATTGTCTGTAAGACCTGGTATTACGGACAAAGCTTCTATTGAGATGGTAGATGAAAACGAAATACTTGCGAAGTACGACGATTTTAGGCAAGCCTACATCGATATTATTTTGCCAATTAAGCAGGCTTACTATGTTGAATACGTTGATTCACAGAGTCTGCTGCTTGATTTTAAGCTAATTATTTTGACACTTAAAAAGATCATTACTCGCTGATTTTATAGTTTTCTTTGCTTCAGGTTATCGTGTAGATGTTCTGCTGCATTGTTGCGTTTTGATTGTAACTGTAACTGGTCCACGTTGACCCTGCAGGCAGGAGTGGGTAGGGCGGAATAAAAAGCCGTTTACTCTGGTTAAGTTCCGCACTATGAAGGTGGATACCGCGTCGGTGGCCAGCCATCTGGCTTCTACGGCGTCTGTTACCCGTATGGGTGGTTTTTTGCGTAAAACCAAGTTGGATGAGCTGCCGCAGTTGTGGAATGTGCTGAAAGGTGAAATGAGTTTGGTTGGCCCGCGCCCGAATTTGTTTAATCAGGATGAGTTAATTGCTGAGCGCGATGCGCTGGGTGTGTATAAGGTTCGGCCTGGTATTACCGGGTTGGCGCAGGTGAATGAGATTGATATGTCGACGCCGAAGCTGTTGGCTGAAACCGATCAGCGTATGATTCGTGAGCTTACCCTAGCTCATTATTTTAAATATATCCTGATGACGGTGCTTGGTAAGGGCGCGGGTGATCGGATACGCCCGTCTTAGGTTCTGTACGAAAAGTGCCTGCGCTCGGTGATGCTTCGTTAAAAATAGGTTCGGAATGCTCATTTACAGCTCGTAAACTCCGCTTCCTCACCCATTTTTGCCTCGCCTGACCTTCGCTCGACGACTTTTCGTACAGAACCTAGTTAGTGGCAGCGGCTTGTGCGGGAATCAGTTTTTGCCACGTAGTACGGTATGTGAAGGATTGGGAGGTTGTGATGTTAAGGACTGCAGATCGCCTGCGTGAGCGTTTGATCCGTTTGCCACGGCGTTCGAAGCGTGTGCTGCAGGTCATTGTCGATGTGCTGTTGCTGTGGTGTTCGCTGTGGCTGGCGTTTATCGTGCGCTTGGGTGATTTCAACGCGGTTGATCCTTTAGGCCATCACGCCTGGATCTTTGTAATTGTGCCCTTGATTTCAGTGCCTATTTTCATCCGCATGGGCATGTATCGCGCGGTGATGCGCTTTTTCGGTAACGATGCGCTCAAGAGCATTTTTAAGGCAATTTCCCTCTCTGCGTTATTCCTGGCGTTGACGATCTATTGGTATCGCGACGCGCCTGAGCCGATTCCACGTTCGATGGTGCTGAATTTCTGGTGGCTCAGCCTGACGTTGATTGGCGGGGTGCGCTTGCTGATGCGTCAGTACTTTATGGGTAATTGGTATTCGGCTGAGCATCCCCGTCTTCTAACAGGGGACCGTGGTTTGCCCCGCGTTGCGATTTATGGGGCCGGTGCGGCGGGGAATCAGTTACTGGCCGCCCTGCGTTTGGGGCGTTCACTGGCACCCGTTGCCTTTATTGATGATGACTCAAGCATCGCCAACCGGGTGATTGCCGGGTTGCGGGTGTACAAGCCCAAGCACACCCAACAGATGATCGAAGAAACTGGCGCCCAGGAAATTCTGCTTGCGGTGCCTTCTGCCTCGCGTGCGCGTCGCAGGGAGATCCTCGAATTGCTTGGCCAGTACAACCTGCACGTACGTAGCGTGCCAGGTTTAATGGACTTGGCCAGTGGTCGGGTTAAGGTAGATGAGGTGCAGGAGGTCGATATTGCTGACCTGCTGGGACGTGATTCGGTACCGCCGCAGAAGGCCTTGTTTGAGCGTTGCATACGTAGCCAGGTGGTCATGGTGACTGGCGCGGGTGGCTCGATTGGCTCGGAGCTATGCCGACAGATCCTGTCCAATGAGCCGAAGACCCTGTTGCTGTTCGAGCACAGCGAATTCAATCTTTACAACATTCACTCCGAGCTGGTAAGCCGCACCAAGCGTGAGTCCTTGGCCATTCAGTTGATTCCAATTCTGGGCTCAATTCGCAACCCGGAGCGGCTCGAGGAGGTGATGTCGAGCTGGGCGGTGAATACGGTCTATCACGCGGCAGCTTACAAGCATGTGCCGATGGTCGAGCACAATATTGCTGAAGGTGTGCTGAATAATGTATTCGGCACCCTGTTTACCGCTCAGGCAGCTCTAAAGGCTGGAGTTGCGCATTTCGTGCTGATCTCGACTGACAAGGCTGTGCGGCCCACCAATGTGATGGGCAGCACCAAGCGTTTGGCTGAGATGGTACTGCAGGCGCTTAGCCGCGAACAGGCTCCGGTACTTTTTGGTAAAGGCGCGGTGCTCAAGGAGGTCAACAAAACCCGCTTCACAATGGTGCGCTTTGGTAATGTGCTTGGATCGTCCGGTTCGGTCATACCCCTGTTTCATGAGCAAATCCGGCGTGGTGGGCCTGTGACGGTTACGCACCCAAATATTACACGTTATTTCATGACTATCCCTGAGGCGGCCCAGTTGGTGATTCAGGCGGGGTCGATGGGGGAGGGCGGAGACGTCTTCGTGTTGGATATGGGGGAGCCGGTTAAGATCGCCGAGTTAGCAGAGAAGATGATTCATCTCAGTGGCTTGAGTGTGCGTTCTGCTGAAAACCCGCAGGGTGATATTGCTATCGAGTTCACAGGGCTCCGGCCGGGAGAGAAGCTCTATGAGGAGTTGCTGATTGGCGATAACGTCAGCCCGACCGAGCATCCGATGATCATGCGTGCCAACGAAGAAATGCTGTCTTGGGAGGAGTACAGGAAAGTGCTTCTTGCTTTGGAGGATGCAGTTGGGCGTGAGGACTACGAGCGGGTTCGGGCGTTACTGCGCGAAACCGTGAGTGGTTATCGGCCTGACGGTGAGATTGTTGATTGGTTGTACTTACAGAGACGTTTAGTAAGCGCTCCATAAACCCCGCCCGCCAGGACGGGATTTATTTTCAGGAAGCAGGAGCAGAAGCCGGCGAGCAGTTCCAAGGCAGCAGCGCTTCGTAGTCCTCAACGCTCTGTGTTGTTGGCAGGCGTTCGAGGATGTGGCGCAGCCAGGCGTAAGGCTCCTGGCCATTGGCCTTGGCGGTTTCGATCAGGCTGTAGATCTGCGCGCTGGCCGTGGCCCCCTTGGGCGTGTCGCTGAACAGCCAGTTCTTGCGCCCGATGACGAAGGGGCGGATGGCGTTCTCGGCACGGTTTCGGCGGTGACCGGCGCGGTTTCACAGGCCTTGCAGGCATAGGTCTTGCGGATGTGGCGGATGACCCGCACCTGCATCGGGATGATCTCCAGCTGCTCGCTGGTCTCCTCGCCGATCACCTGCTTGCAGGCACCGCAGGCGCAGGTCAGCTCGTGCTCGGGCAGCTCATGGATGACCTCCACACGCGGCAGGTTGGCCGGCAGCGGCTTGCGTTTGCCACGGCGCTTGACCGGCGCAACGACTTCTTCGGCTTCGGCTTCGGCTGCGGCGGCCGGCGCTTCGATCAGCTCTTCGACCTCGTTGAACATGGCCAACTGCGGTGAGTCGGCGTCTTCAGGGCTGCGCTCGGACTTGGGCGAGAACAGCTTGTGGCGCAGCAGGGCGACCTGTTCCTGCAATTGCAGAATCAGAGCCTTGAGCAGGACAAGATCAGCCGAGGCTTTTGAATTGTAACCGCTCCATAAACCCCGTCCTGGCGGACGGTTTTTTTTCAGGAAGCAGAGGCAGAAGCTGGC
>NZ_JAOCLK010000053.1:0-24514 GCF_029845265.1 Ectopseudomonas oleovorans | reverse complement strand
GAAGATGGAGTCTATGGAGCGCATACACTGCTGACCAGATGCACCCATTTCGGATCAGGCTTGCCGTCCGCGTCCAGCAGATAGGGGCGCAACATGGTCCAGGACAGGTCGATATAAAGATTCGGGTACTGGCCGAGCATGCGCTCGACCGTCTCCAGGAGGAAGTCGAGCTTCTCCTGATGACGGTGAATCTCGGCGCTGGTGCCGGCATGCGCCCAGATGAAACGCACATGCGGGTGGTTGCGCAGCGGCGCCTCGATTTCCTCCAGGAACAGCGGTTCACGCTCGCGCTTGGAGGTGATGTTCGAATGCAGCATCACCGGCAGGTCATACTCGGCGGCCAGGTGGAACACCCGCGCCAACGCCTCGTTGTTGGCGCGCGGCGCACTGCCGTGGATCAGCGCGGTGAGGTCGTCGTGACGGGTGAAGACCTCGCCGATGCCCTGCCACAGGCCGGGGTGCAGCTCCAGCATACGGCGGATGTGCGCATCGGCGTTCTTGTCGTTGGGATTGAAGCCGGACAGAAAGGGATGGAAGCGCTTGCGCTGCTCGGCGGGCAGACGCTTGTAGGCGGCCGCGATGAACACGTCGGTAGCGCTGTACCAATAGGCATTGGCGTCATCACCGGCGTAATAACGCGGACGCTTGGGCTCGTCCTCGTCCCATTTCTTGGCCACCGGAATACCGGAGAACATCACATGATCGACGTTGTTTTCCGCCATTTTCTCCAGCAGTTCGTCCATGCCGGCACTTTCCTGGAAAAAGTCGACGTAGTGCAGGTGGGCGTCGCTGTAGCGGTATTCGCGGGCCTGGGCGCTGCAGACGATAGCGGCACTGAGCGCGAGTATCCATGGCATCGTTCGAGATGTGAGCAAGGCGAGTCCTCCTGACGGTACGAGCAGCATAGACCGCCGAGCGACCCGGCAAGTTCGGAGATCACCCCACGCCATTCGCATCAGCGCCCTCAAAAGAAGCAGGCAACCAGAGGTCGCACCAAGCCGGAACATTAATAGCTGGCTAACGGCCTGAAACGGCCATGGGTACGTCAGCCAATGATGGCACCTCGCTTGCAGTGTCCGAGTTAGACCAGACAGGGGAATCATCATGTTGCAGTTGCTGCGCAAGCCAACCCGCAAGGCCCAGGACGAGGCCACATTGGACGCTTTGTTCCAACAGCACGACCTCACGACTCGCCTCCCGGCGGACTACCAGTGGATGGTGCGTCTGAATGATTTCAGCGCCAGCCTCCAGCAACGTATCCGCGCCAGCCTCGGCGCCGCCGTCGGCATCGCCGCGCATGCGCCTCAACTGGCGCGCATCGCCGCTGCCAACCAACAAAGCGGACAGACGCTGGCACAGTCATCGGAGTTGATCGCCAGCGCCAGCGAGCAGGTCACCACCACACTGGACGCCGAGCTGGTGCCCGGCGCCGGCGAAGTCGCGCGCTTGTCCGCCGAGGTTTCCGCCACCCTCAACCAATGCCAGCAAAGCGGCCAGGCGGTACTACGGCAAGTCGAAGTGATCGATGCCAGCGAGGCGCAACTGGCTCAGGTGATCCAGCAACTGGCCGGACAGCTCGATGAAGTGAGCAAGGTCATCGGCGTGATCGCCAGCATCTCCCAACAGACCAATCTGCTCGCCCTGAACGCCGCCATCGAGGCCGCACGCGCGGGTGAACATGGTCGGGGCTTCGCCGTGGTCGCCGAGGAGGTGCGGCGTTTGGCTGGCCATACCACCGATGCCACCGGCCAGGTCAGCGGTATCATCGAACGTTTCCGCGAGGGCATGCAGCAGCTCGGCAGTGCCGGCCAGCACATGAACCAGGCGGTGGCCGACGGCCGCGCCGGCATTCTCGCCGTCAGCGGCGGACTTGACAGCACGCGCCAGGCCATGGATCGCCTGGACGCTCAGGTTGGCCAGATCGCCGCCGGCACCGAGCAGATCGGCCAGGCGGTGCGCTCGATCAACGGTGATGTGCAAAACATCGCCCAGGTCGCTGGCGAGCTGCTTGGCAAGGCTGGTCAGGTGCTGCATCACAGCAAGGCCGTGCGCGAAGACGGTGATCGCCTGCTCGCCGGGCTCGGCGACTTCCGCCTGGAAATTCACGCAGCCGTGCGCGCCAGCGTCGAACAACTGGCCAAACGCCCCGAGCTGGCCAGCGATGTGACAGCGGCCGAACGACTGCTTGCCGATACGCTGACGCGCGACAGCCGTTTCGAGCTGTTCTACCTGGTAGACAGCCGCGGCGTGCAGATTTCCGAGAACGTCTTCGCCGCCGATGTGGCGCACGGTGAGGATGCCAGCTGTCGCGGCCGCGACTGGAGCCAACGCCCCTGGTTCCGCGCCGTGGCCGAGCGCATGGAGAGTCATATCACCCAGGTCTACCGCTCCTCGGCCACAGACGACTTCTGCTTTACCGTTTCAGTCCCCATTGTCGATGAGCGCGGGCAACTGCTGCGTGTGCTGGGAGCGGACGTGAGGCTCTCGGCGCTGGTGTGATCGCCTGAGCCATACGCAGCGGCCCGCCCCACAGGCTGCTGCCGCGAACCCAGTCGAACAGGCCGTCGTCGGCGACACGAGTGGCACTGACCACTGCGCCGGGCACATCGGTCAGACCCAGCAGACGGGCAACTTCCCAAAGCAGTGCGTTGAGATCCAAAGGCTTCGAGGCGAAACCATTCATCCCCGAGTCCAACGCCGCCTGACGGTCCTGATCAAGTACGCTGGCGGTCAGAGCAATGATCGGAATCGGCTCTCGCGCCTCGGCGGCCTCCAGCTGGCGGATTCGTCGCGACGCCTCCAGGCCGTCAACACCCGGCATCTGCACATCCATCAGGATCAGATCGAAACGCTGCTGGGTGAACGCCTGTAGTGCGCCTTCACCATCGGCGACGCAGTGTACGCGATGGCCGAAATGCTCCAGGGTCAGTTGCAACAATTCGAGGTTCTGCGGCACGTCATCGGCCGCCAGAATATTCAGCCGCCCCAGTTCAGGCAGCACGGCGCGTTGCTGCGACGCCAAGCGCTTGCCGGCGCGCAGCGGCAATTCGATGCTGAAGCAACTGCCCTGCCCTTCTGTACTTTCGACCCGCAAGCGCCCCCCCATCAACTCGACCAATTGCCGAGAGATGGTGGTACCGAGTCCGGTACCACCGAAACGTCGACTCATCGACGCATCGGCCTGGGCAAACGGCTCGAAGATCTTCTCCAGGCGGTCGGCTGCGATACCAATGCCGGTGTCTTTCACCGCCAGGCGCATCGCGCCCGGCTCCCCCGTCACTTTCAGGCGAACCTCGCCGTGCAGGGTGAACTTGACCGCATTACCGAGCAGGTTGGTCAGCACTTGTTGCAATCGCAGTGGGTCCCCGCAGAAGAACTCGTTGGTCGTTGCCGGGTAATCCAGATGCAGTTGCAGGCCTTTGCTTTCGGCCGTCAGGCGCTGCGTTGCGAGCACCTGCTCGCACAGTTCGCGCAGGGAGAAATCCAGTTGCTCCAGCTCGATGGCGCCCCGGTCGAGCTTGGCCGTGTCGAGGATGTCATTGAGCAAGCCCAACAATGAACGCGACGAATGCTGCACGGTACTCAGATGGCGACGCTGTTCACTGGAAAGCGGCGTTTCCAGCAGCAGGTCGGTAAAACCGATGATGGCATTCATCGGCGTACGAATTTCATGACTCATGTTGGCCAGGAAGCTGCTGCGCGCGGCAGCGGCGGTCTCGGCGCGATCACGGGCAGCCCGCAGATCCTGTTCCATGACGCGGCGCGGGGTCAGGTCGGTTGCCAACTTGACGACCTTGAACGGCTTGCCGTCGGTGTCGAGGATCGGGTTGTAGCTGGCCTGAATCCAGACATCCCGTCCGCCCTTACCAAAGCGGTGGTATTCGCCTGCACGAAAATGACCTGCACGCAGATCCATCCAACCCTGGCGATAGGCATCGCTTGCTACCAGCTCAGGAGCGCAGAACATACCGTGATGGCGCCCTACCACTTCCTCCTTTTCATAACCAAACAACGCCAACGCATTGTCATTGACCTCTAGGATATTGCCGTCGAGGTCGAACTCGATCAGTGCCATCGCCTTGCTGATCGCGGTGACCTTGCCCTCGTACTCTGCATTGCGCCGTTTGGTTTCGGTCTGGTCGAGCAACACGCCGTCGATCCAGCGCGGCATGCCATTCTCGTCGCAAACCGGGCTACCACTTTCCCATATCCAGTGCTCGGTTCCGCTACGATCAAAGAGACGATATTCGACGGTATAGTTGCACCCTAGCTCAATGGCCTGAACGACCTCGTCAACGACCCGCTGGTAGTCGTCCGGGTGATACATATCGGCAATCGAACAGCGGCGACTGATGAAGTCGTCCGCGCTCCACCCCGTGAGGGTCTGCACCGCATCGCTGATAAATATCATGGTCCAGTCCCGGTCCAGCATGCAGCGAAACGACACACCAGGAATGTTGCTGATCAACGAGCGGTACTGCTGCTCGCTGTCACGCAGGGCTCTCTCCATGGCCTGTCTTTCGCTGATGTCGGCGACGAATACCACAAACAGCGGCCGGCTGCCTGAATGGGTAACGCCAACGCTGATGCGCACAGGTTTTTCTTCACCCTCTCGAGTCAGGCACACCAGCTCCTGCTCGCCCGCCGGCATCGTCAGGCGTCCGGTTCTGAGGTAGCTCTCCAGCAGTACCTCCACCTGTTCGACATGGCTGGCAGGCATCAGCGAGCGCATGTGCATGCCCACCAGCTCGTGCGGTAACCAGCCGAATAGGCGCGAAACCGCACGATTGGCCGAGCGCACAGTGCCGGTGTGATCAACGGTGACGATGGCATCCAGCGCGGTATCGAAGATCGAGCGCAGATGCTGTTCGCTGGCCTTGAGCTGGAGGCTCATGCGGCGGTAGCGCAGCAAGGTATTGACCACTACCACGAACACCGTAAGCGCCACGGTCAGCAGCGTGATGGCGAGAGCCATGTAGCCACTGTCGACCACTGCCATCGGCGCTTCGGATTCCGCCGTGCCGACAAAACGCGCAGCCGCCATGCCGGTGTAATGCATGCCACTGATGGCCAGGCCCATTACCAGGGCGCTGAGCAGCAGCGCCCAGGGCGTCGGCAAACGCCCTTCCAGACCGAAGCGCACCCACAACGCGAGAATCGCCAGCGCGACAGCCACGACGATGGACAGGGCAAACATCCAGGGGTCATAGCGCAACAGCGGCGCCATCTGCATCGCCGCCATACCGCTGTAATGCATGGCGCCGATACCGGCACCGACCAGTAGCCCTCCGACGCAAAGCTGCTGCAGGCTGAGCTCACGCCGGGAAAGCAGACTCAATGCCACCCAGGACGCCGCCAGGCTCGGCAACATCGGCAGCAGCGTGATGCCAAAATCGAAGCGCACTGCCGCGCACAGCTCGAAGGCGAGCATGCCGAGAAAGTGCATGGCCCATATGCCGACACCCAGTGCCAGCGAACCGGTGAAGATGGTGATATGCCTGGCCACTGGATGCGCACTTTCGCGCGCCTCGCCAGCCAGTTGCAAAGCCATGCCCGCAGCGAAGACGGCAATGGCCAGAGACAGCAGCACGAGCGGAGCATCGTAGCTGCTGAGCACAAGGACGCCTGGGTCTGCGCCCATGATGAAGAACAACTCGATAATCGACATACAACCCCGATGCGCCGGCAGAAAGCCAGCCAATTGCCAGCATCTGAAACGACAGGGCTGAGCTTGTCAATTAAAGCCGTTCAATCATTCCCATAGAAAAGCCCGCCGAAGCAGGAATGCTGTTCACATAAGAAATGGTCGGACGCGATGAGTCCCCTCGCCCCTTTGGGGAGAGGGTTAGGGCGGGCCGCGTTCGGAGAGGGGAAAACTGGCAGGTTTGCGGTGTTTTCAGCCCTCTCCCCCAGCCCCTCCCCCATAAATGGGAGAGGGGAGCCAAACGTGTGCAACCTTAAGTGAACAGCATTACGCCGAAGCGGGCTTGTTCCAGTACCTGGCAGATCAGGCGGACAGTTCCACCAGCAGCTTGTTCAGGCGCTGCACGTAGGCGGCGGGATCTTTCAGGCTGTCGCCGGCAGCCAGCGCGGCCTGGTCGAAGAGAATGTGCGACAGATCGGTGAAGCGATCTTCATCCGGCTCGGCATCCAGGCGCTCGATCAGCGGGTGCGCCGGGTTGAACTCAAAGATCGGCTTGGCATCTGGCACTTTCTGTCCGCTGGCCTCGAGAATCTGGCGCATCTGCAGCCCCAGATCCTGTTCGCCAATGGCAAGAATCGCCGGCGAATCGGTCAGGCGGTGGGAGACGCGCACTTCGGCCACCTGCTCTCCCAACGCGCCCTTGAGCCGCTCGATCAACCCTTCCTTGGCCTTGGCGACTTCTTCCTGGGCCTTCTTGTCTTCTTCCGAGTCCAGTTTGCCCAGATCCAGGTCGCCACGCGCCACGTCGACGAACTGCTTGCCATCGAACTCGGTCAGGTAGCTCATCAGCCACTCGTCGATGCGGTCGGTGAGCAGCAGTACTTCGATGCCTTTCTTGCGGAACACTTCCAGGTGCGGGCTGTTCTTGATCTGCGCGTAGGACTCGCCGGTGAGGTAGTAGATCTTGTCCTGACCTTCCTTGACCCGACCGAGGTAGTCGGCCAGCGACACCGACTGCTCGTCGCCCTCGCCGGCAGTGGAGGCGAAACGCAGCAGGCCGGCGATCTTCTCCTTGTTGGCGAAGTCTTCCGCCGGACCTTCCTTGAGCACTTGACCGAAGGCCTTCCAGAAGGTCTTGTAGTCGTCCGGCTTATCCTTGGCGAGTTTCTCCAGCATGTCCAGCACGCGCTTGGTCAGCGCCGACTTCATCGAGTCGATGACCGGACCGGACTGCAGGATTTCGCGGGAAACGTTCAGCGACAGATCGTTGGAATCGACCACGCCCTTGATAAAACGCAGGTACAGCGGCAGGAACTGATCGGCCTGGTCCATGATGAACACGCGCTGCACATAGAGCTTGAGGCCCTTGGGTGCTTCGCGGTGGTACAAGTCGAACGGAGCACGCCCCGGCACGTAGAGCAGCGAGGTGTACTCCAGCTTGCCTTCGACCTTGTTGTGGCTCCAGGTCAGCGGGTTCTCGAAGTCATGGCCAACGTGCTTGTAGAACTCCTGATATTCCTCGTCCTTGATCTCGGTACGCGGACGGGTCCACAGGGCGCTGGCGCGGTTGACGGTTTCCCACTCGACCTCGGCAGGCTTGTCCTTTTCTTCACCATAGTGCTCTTTCGGCAGCTCGATTGGGAGCGCGATATGGTCGGAGTACTTCTTGACGATATTGCGCAGACGCCAGCCATCGGCGAATTCTTCTTCGCCGCTCTTCAGGTGCAGGACAATGCGGGTGCCGCGTTCGGCTTTCTCGACGTTGGCAACCTCGAACTCGCCCTCGCCCTTGCTCGACCAGTGCACGCCCTCGGCAGCAGCCAGACCGGCACGACGGGTGAAGACCTCGACCTCATCAGCAACGATAAAGGCCGAATAGAAACCCACACCGAACTGGCCGATCAGGTGCGAATCCTTCTTCTGGTCACCGGAGAGATTTTTCAGGAAGTCGGCAGTGCCGGACTTGGCGATGGTGCCCAGGTGCGCGATGACTTCCTCGCGGCTCATACCGATGCCGTTGTCTTCGAGGGTGACGGTCTTGGCATCCTTGTCGAACGACAGGCGGATCTTCAGTTCGGCGCCACCTTCGAGCAGCTCCGGCTTGGCCAGCGCTTCGAAACGCAGCTTGTCAGCGGCGTCTGACGCGTTGGAGATCAACTCGCGCAGGAAGATTTCCTTGTTCGAGTACAGGGAATGGATCATCAGGTGAAGCAGTTGCTTCACCTCGGTCTGGAAGCCCAGGGTTTCTTTTTGAGTTTCCACACTCATGGTCTGCTAACTCCATCTGTAGGACAGGAACCGCTATGGGGTACCTCTAAAAACTACCTGCGTTGCCATCGCTGCGTTAAAAACAGGCTCAAAATGCTCATTTACAACTCGTAAACTCCGCTTTTTCGCCTGTTTTTGCCTTGCGCTGGCTGCCTCGCCTACGTTTTTAGAAGTCCCCATGCGGCGATGACCTACAGATGGGGCCTGCTGGATGAACTTCAAGGGCTTGGAGCAGGCGCATCATCGTCTCGGGCAGGTAAAAACCATCCGCAAGCCAAATATGGCGGGTTGCACCCGCCCTACGGCTCCAGCAGTTCCAGGCGACCGATTTCTTCCGGTTTGAAACTGAAGCTGGCCTGGCCACCGCCACTGCCCATTTGCTGAGAGAGGCGAATGCTGCCGTCGGCGTCGAGCCCGGCAAAACGTCCCTCCACCGTGCCGCCACTGGCGCGGCTCAGGCGCATGCTGAGGTTGCGGTACTGTTCCGGGTTGCGCTGCAAATGCGCCAGGCTGAAACGCTGACGACGGTCGACCGGACGACTCAGGCGCTCCTCGACGGCAGTCGCTTCAATTTGTTGTGCCGGTTGCTTGGCCGCAACGGAGGGCAATGCCGGGAAGCGATCGCCCTCCACCATCCAGCCTTGCTCAGAGCGCTTGTGCAAACGAATTGGCAAGCGCTCGTTACGCCCGTCGATCTGCGCGTCAACCTGCAATTCCAGGGTATCGCCCTCGAAGGTGAACACCGGCAGTTTCAACTCGCGCACGTCGCGCGTAGCGAAACGTCGTTGCAGATAGTCCTGCAGGAGATGGGCGATGGTGTCATTGGAGTCGTACCGGGTATCGACCTTGCCATCCACATAGCGCAGGCGATCACGGTACAGCTCGACCCGACCACTCAGGCTGGTCTTGAAGCGTGGCGGCATGACCAGATGGAAATCACCGACCAGCCGATTCGGTTCCTGCGGTTGCAGGTCCAGATGCAGGGTGTAGCCACGACTCAGGCGACGCGCCTCGGGCAGATCCTGCTCCGGCAACAGCCAGCTCAGCTCGACCTCTGGCAGGTTACCGCTGTCCTGGGGCAGCACGTCGATACGTACAGAACCCTCGACTGGCTGCGGCAGGCGGATACTCAGTTCGCGCAGGGCGAAGAAATCCAGGCCTTCGCGCAGCACCAACACGCCATCGATCAGCTCACCCTGCTGCGGGTGAAATGGCTGGCCGTTGAGCTCACCGTCCAGCTCGATGGCAAGCTCGGCCGGCGCCTGCACTTCGGGCTTTAGCCAGTCCAGACGGACGATCGCCGCCAGACGTTCGGCATCCTTGCTCGCCAGCAAGGTCAAGCCCACCACCAGCGGGATGACGCCAAGCCCGATGAGCGTGACCGCGCTACGCGCTCGTCGCCAGTGGCGCACGATGTAGATCAGGGTGATCGGTGGGATCAGACTGCCCCAGCCCCACAACAGGCTGGTGGCGAACGCCCGCATGACCAGCCATACCAGACCGGCCAGCATCATTACCAGGCCACCAATTATCAGCAACGCATCCATCTACAGGGTCCTTGTTATGATTTCGCTGCGCTGCCGATCCGCTCCAATTGCCGGGCAAGTCTCAACGACTCAGGGCTCATCGACCTTGAAGTGGGTACGGGCGGTGGCAATCGGTTCGGTCTGCCTGGTCTGCCAGGCGGTGATCGCCACGTTGGCCACCCGACGCCCCTGCCGCCAGACCTGGCACTGCGCATAGGTGTCACGATAATGGCCGGCCCGCAGGTAATCTATCGAGAAGTCGATGATTTTGGGCAAATGTGGAATGCCCATGAACATCAATAGATGGAGCATGGCTGCATGCTCCATAAATCCGGCGATTACGCCGCCATGCAGCGCCGGTAATACCGGGTTACCGATGCAGTCGTGGTTGGCTGGCAGACGAAAGACCATGTCGTCGCCCAGACGCAGGCATTCGATGCCCAGTAGCTTGGCGTAGGGGATCAGACTGATCAGCGGGTCATAATCGTTCTGCTGGTGCGCACGCGCTACCAGTTGCTCCAGACTCAACTCGCTCATGCGCCACCGCCTTGCCGGATATTGCGTTTCAGCTCAGCGCCGCCCTGCACGGCCTTGCCCATGCGCATGAAGGCTCCGACCACGTGGGCAATTGGCTGCTCGGGGTCGTCCTGATAGGCATAGCCGCGAGTGAAGATAATGTTGGGCGTGACCCGATAACACTCGGCGAAACCAAAGACGTCCTTGCCGGGCAAGGCCGGGTGCATGTAATCGATGCGCAAATCCAGGGTCGGGCATATTTCGAACTCCGGCAGCACGCAGACCGTGGAGATACCGCAGGTGGTGTCCATCAGCGTGGTAATGGCGCCACCGTGGATCACACCGGTGTCCGGGTTGCCGACAATATGCGGTGCGTAAGGCAAGCGCAGCGTCAGTCCTTTGCTATCGGCCGACTCAACACTCATGCCCAGCACCTGACAATGACGTAGCAAGGCCAGAAACCGCTGCGCCCGCTCCTCGATCGACTGCTCACTCATCACACTGCTGCTCTGCCGCAAAAAAGGCTGCGCATGATAGCGCCTTGCTCCCGGACTGACACCCGTCCGGGCCAGCCTTCAAGGCCAAGGGAACTTATTGGCAGCGCCGACATTCAAAGTGACTGTGTGCTCTGGGGTAAGCCCAGCCACTTATAACTCTCACACATGGAGTGATGACCGTGAACAAACCTCTGACTTATGCCCTGCTGCTTGCCACTGCCCTGGGTCTCGCCGCCTGCGAGAAAACCCCGGAAGACAAGATGGAGTCGGCCAAGGAGTCAGTCTCCGAAGCGATGGAGAACCTGGGCGATGCCGCCAAAGACACCGGCGATGCCATCGAACAGAAGACCAACGAAGCCTTGGGTAATGAACCTACCACTGGCGAGAAAATTGAGGATGCGGCCAGCGATGCGGCCGATGCCATCGAGGATGCCGGCGACGAAGCCAAAGACGCTGTGGACGGCCAGTAACCTCCGCTGAGAATCAGGAAGGCCCGCAATGCGGGCCTTCTTTCATTTCAGCGCAGGGCTGATCATCAGCAGCAGGCTACAGGCCAGGCCCACCACCCATACCAGACTGCGCTGCCAGTGCAGATCCCACCAATAGAACAGCAGATACAGCACCCGACTGACGACGAAGGTGACGGCGAGAATGTCGATCAGAAAGCCGTATGTCTGCGTGGTGTGCGACACCTGCCGCGAACAGTGGGAAGGCCTCGATACTATTCAAATGCGCCGCCAGGGCACGCGCGCCGAAACCCGTCAGACGCGCCTGCTGGGCACGCGGGTGATGGTTGTCATAACGACCACCGCCCTCCTCGGCCATGGCCCTGGCCACCGGGCCTTGGCGATGAAGATCAACAAGGCGCTGATGAATACACACCAGAACGGCAGGCTCACTCACTCTTCTCCTTGGCCACCTCGACGGCCGGCGTTGGGGTATACACCATCACTTCCAGCACATCCGAATGGAACTCGCGGCGATACAGCACCACGACCACACCGGCAGTCACCAGCATGAAGAACCAGGGATTGATGAACCACGCCAGGGTTGCCATACCGAAATAGTAGGCGCGCAAACCGAAGTTGAACTGGTTGGCTGCCATCGAGATCACCCGAGCTGTGCGCTCGGCGAAAGCCTTGCGCTCCTGCTCGGTGACATGCCGTTCACCCACCATCGGCGCCGACCCCACCAGCACCGCGGCGAAGTTGTACTGGCGCATGCACCAGCTGAAGGTGAAGAAGGCATAGACGAAGATGATGCACAGGCACAGCAACTTGATCTCGGACAGGCCACGACTGGCCTGTTGCACGAAAGGAATGTCGGCCAGCAACGACAGGGCGCGGTCGGAGGCACCCAGCACGGTGAGGATGCCGGCCAGGATAATCAGCGTGCTGGAGGCGAAGAACGAGGCGTTGCGCTCGAGGTTACCAATCACGTTGGCGTCGGCAATGCGATTGTCACGCATCAGCATGCGGCGCATCCAGTCTTCACGGTACAGGTGCAGGACGCTGGCCAGACAGGGTGTGGTTCGCGCCTTCGAGAAGGCATAGCGGGTGTAGCCGCCCCAGCACAGAACGAACCACAGTGCGGCCAGAAAATGAGGCAGGTACGGATAGCTGTTGAGCATGCCAACTCCTTGTAAGACTGCTGCAGATTATAGCCAGGCTGTCTGTTTTCTTGTTCGACAAAAAGGCCGCCTCGTGGGCAGCCTTGTTTTGTTTCGAGGGTCTATTACGCAGTGGTAGCGCTCTGACGCAGGCCCAGAAGGCGGTCGAGCGCCACCACCAGAACCAGCGTCACCGCCACCGGCAGCAGCCAGCCCAGGCTCTGACCGGCCAGAGGCAGTTGCCCGAACCAGGCGGGGACCTTGTCGGCCCATGGGGTCGCGGCAACACCGTCGGCAACACCGAAGACCAGCGTAACGGCCATCACCGGCACGAAAACCAGCGCCTGGGAAACCCACAGGCGATCGGCCAGGCTCAATGCAACCAGCACGATAGCCAGCGGATACAGCCCCACCAGAACCGGAATCGAGAAACTGATCAGTTGGGTCAGGCCCTGATTGGCCACCACCAGGCTGAACAGGCCGAAAACGATTACTACCGTACGATAGGAAACCGGCAGCAGCTTGCTGAAGAACTCGCCACAGGCAGTCAACAGGCCAACAGCGGTGGTCAGACAGGCCAGGGTGATGACCACCGCCAGCAGCAGGCTACCAGGGGTGCCGAAGGTATGTTGCACGTAGGCGGTCAACACCTGCACGCCATTTTGAGCATCACCGGCGATGCCCTGGCTGGTAGCACCGAGATAGAACAGCGCCAGATACACCAGCGACAGACCGATGGCCGCGATAACGCCGGCAATTATCGAATAACGGGTCACCAGGCCTGCATCACTGACACCACGGTCACGAATGGCGCTGGCGATCACGATGCCAAACACCAGCGCGCCCAGTGTATCCATGGTCAGGTAGCCCTGCAGGAAGCCCTGCACCAGCGGCGCTTCGCGGTAGCTCTCGGCTACCACGCCAATCTCGCCTGCCGGCGCGAACAGCGCAGCACCGCCCAGCACCAGCAGCGCTGCCAGCAGTACCGGCGTGATGAATTTACCGATACGGTCGACCAGTTGGCCGGGATTGAGCGAGAGGAACAGCACGGCTGCGAAATACACCAGGGTATAGATCAGCAGCGGCGCCCCTTCGTTACCGGTGAATGGCGCAATGCCCATCTCGAAGGACACCACGGCGGTACGCGGCGTGGCGAACAGCGGACCGATGGCCAGATAAACCGCTACCGCGAGGATTGCACCCGCCACCTTACCCAGGGGAGCGGTGAGTCGATCCATACCGCCGCCCACTCGGGCCAGGGCCACCACAGTCAAAAGCGGCAAGCCGACGCCGGTCAGCAGGAAACCGAGTGCTGCGGGAAACAGATTTCCCCCGGCGGCAAGACCAGCACTGGGCGGGAAGATGATATTGCCTGCGCCGAGAAACAACGCAAAGGTCATGAAACCGAGGGCCAGGAGGTCCGAGCCTTTCAAACGAGTCATAAAGGGAAATACCACAAGCAGGAAATCGAAGAGTTGCAGGGGTTTCCTTGAGGGATCGGGGGAAACGTCGCCCGAGCGTTTGGCTCGAACCACTGCAGGCATCGCCAGGCACTTGTGGCGCCACGGACACGATAAGGCGCACATACTAACGAAAAGTGCCCGCCAGCAGCACAGTTGGCGGACGAGCTGTCGAACTGGCGTAACTGACTGTCGCATCGGCAAAAGTTATGGGAAATCTGACCACCACACTTTCGCCCCTTACCTGGATCGCTCCTTATGGGACTCGGCAACTCGCTCACAGCGCAAGAGACCGAAAAACGACAAAGGCCGCGAAAGCGGCCTTTGTCGTTGAGCGCGGGGCTTACTCGGCCAGGCGCCAGGTGGTACCGCCCTTGCCGTCTTCCAGCACCACGCCCATGGCGGTGAGCTGATCGCGGATGCGGTCGCTTTCCGCCCAGTTCTTTTCCGCACGCGCTTGCAGGCGTGCAGCGATCAGTGCGTCGACCTCTGCTGCATCGACCTTGCCGGCAGCACCGGCCTGGAGGAAGGCCTCTGGCTCCAGTTGCAGCACGCCAAGCACGCTGGCCAGTTGCTTGAGCTGGGCAGCCAAGCCGGCAGCAGCCTGCACGTCGGACTCACGCAGGCGGTTGACCTCACGGATCATCTCGAACAACACGGCGCAGGCTTCCGGCGAGTTGAAATCGTCGTCCATCGCCGCGCCGAAGCGCTCGACGAACGCCTCGCCACCGGCAGGCGCGGCTTCCGGCAAGCCTTTGAGGCCATTGTAGAAACGCTCCAGGGCGCCCTTGGCTTCCTTGAGGCTCTCTTCCGAGTAGTTGATCGGGCTGCGGTAGTGACTGGACACCAGCAGGTAGCGCACCACCTCCGGGTGGTACTTCTCCAGCACCTCGCGAATGGTGAAGAAGTTGCCCAGGCTCTTGGACATCTTCTCGCCATCCACGCGCACGGCGCCGGCGTGCATCCAGGCATTGGCGTACTGCTTGCCGGTGGCCGCCTCGCTCTGCGCGATCTCGTTCTCGTGGTGGGGGAACACCAGATCCGGGCCGCCGCCATGAATGTCGAAGGTCTCGCCCAGGCAGCAGGTGGACATCACCGAGCACTCGATGTGCCAGCCCGGGCGCCCTGCGCCCCAAGGCGACTGCCAGCTCGGTTCGCCCGGTTTGACGCCCTTCCACAGGACGAAGTCCAGCGGGTCTTCCTTGGCCTCGTCGACCTCGATGCGCGCACCGATCTTCAGGTCTTCGATCTTCTTGCGCGACAGCTTGCCATAGCCAACGAACTTGCCGACGCGGTAATACACGTCGCCATTGCCCGGCGCGTAGGCATAGCCCTTGTCGATCAGGGTCTGGATCATCTGGTGCATGCCGGCGATATGGCCGGTGGCACGCGGCTCGATGTCAGGGCGCAGCACGGAAAGGCGCGCCTCGTCCTCGTGCATCGCCGCGATCATGCGCTCGACCAACGCCTCGAACGGCTCGCCGTTCTCGTTGGCCCGGCGAATGATCTTGTCGTCGATGTCGGTGATGTTACGCACATAGGTCACGTCATAGCCGCGCTGGCGCAGCCAGCGGGTGACGACGTCGAAGGCAACCATCACCCGGGCGTGACCGATATGGCAGAAGTCATAGACGGTCATGCCGCACACGTACATGCGCACGCTATTACCTTCCAGCGGCTTGAACGGTTCCTTGGCCTTGCTCAGCGTGTTGTAGATCGACAGTGCCATTACTGACCCCACGAATCGCGCAGCGTGACGGTACGGTTGAACACCAGCGCGTCAGCGGTCGAATCCTTGTCCAGGCAGAAGTAGCCTTCACGCTCGAACTGGAAGCGGTCGTCAGCGCTGGCCTGGGCCAGGGACGGCTCGGCGCGGCAGCCGGTGAGCACCACCAGCGACTCGGGATTGATGTTGTCGAGGAAGCTGCCGCCCTCTTCGCTCTTCTCCGGATTGGCCGAGCGGAACAGGCGGTCGTACAGACGTACTTCGCATTCGACGCTCTCGGCCGCTGGCACCCAGTGGATCACGCCCTTGACCTTGCGACCTTCCGGGTTCTTGCCCAGGGTGTTCTCGTCATAGCTGCAACGCAGTTCGACGATATTGCCGGCGGCGTCCTTGATGGCTTCGTCGGCGCGGATCACGTAGCTGCCACGCAGGCGCACTTCGCCGCCAGGGATCAGGCGCTTGAAGCCGTCCGGCGGAGTTTCCTCGAAATCGCTGGCGTCGATGTAAATCTCGCGGGAGAACGGCAGCACGCGTACACCCATGTCCTGCTTGGGATGACGCGGCAGTTCGAGGTTCTCGACCTTCCCTTCCGGGTAGTTGGTGATCACCACTTTCAACGGCTTGAGCACGCACATGGCGCGCGCGGCGTTGGCATCCAGGTCGTCACGGATGGCGAACTCGAGCATGCCGATATCCACCAGACCACCAGCGCGGTTGACGCCGATCATGTCGCAGAAGGCGCGGATTGAGGCTGGCGTGTAGCCACGACGACGGTAGCCGGACAGGGTCGACATGCGCGGGTCATCCCAACCCTTGACGTGGCCTTCATCGACCAACTGCTTGAGCTTGCGCTTGCTGGTAATGGTGTAGTTCAGGTTCAGGCGGGCGAATTCGTACTGACGCGGATGCGCCGGCACCGGCAGGTTGGCCAGGAACCATTCGTACAGCGGGCGGTGATCTTCGAACTCCAGGGTGCAGATGGAGTGGGTGATGCCCTCGATGGCGTCCGACTGACCGTGGGTAAAGTCGTAGCTCGGGTAAATGCACCACTTGTCACCGGTCTGATGGTGATGGGCATGGCGAATGCGATAGAGGATCGGGTCGCGCAGGTTGATGTTCGGCGAGGCCATATCAATCTTGGCGCGCAGCGAACGGGCACCATCGGGGAACTCACCGGCCTTCATGCGGGCGAACAGATCGAGGTTTTCCTCGACGGAGCGCTCGCGGAACGGGCTGTTCTTGCCCGGCTCGGTCAGACTGCCGCGGTATTCACGCATCTCTTCGGCATTGAGGTCGCAGACGAAGGCCTTGCCGGCCTTGATCAGCTCGATGGCCCAGGCGTGCAACTGGTCGAAATAGTTGGAGGCGTAGCGCTCCTCGCCCGCCCACTTGAAGCCCAGCCACTTGACATCGGCCTTGATCGCGTCGATGTATTCCTGGTCTTCCTTGGCCGGGTTGGTGTCGTCGAAACGCAGGTTGCACTGGCCGCCGAACTCTTCGGCCAGGCCGAAGTTCAGGCAGATGCTCTTGGCATGGCCGATGTGCAGGTAGCCGTTGGGCTCCGGCGGAAAGCGGGTCACGATCTTGGCGTGCTTGCCGCTGTCCAGATCAGCCTGGACGATGGGGCGCAGGAAGTTGGCAGCTTTTTCGACGGTAGGCTTGCTCATGGTGTCCTTAACAATACTGGCGCGGCACAGGGTAGGCCGCTTCGGGCAAAGTCCGTATCATAACCAACCTGTCAAGCCCCTGACAGGGTGCACACCACCCTGACAACCGCTGTTTACCTCAGGGCCACAGACTCGAACCTGCCTCATCACGGATACGACCATGATCAAACTGCACACCAACTTCGGCGTCATCACCCTGAACCTGTTCGCCGACAAGGCCCCGGAAACCGTGGCCAACTTCGAGCAATACGTGAAGGAAGGCCATTACGACGGCACCATTTTCCACCGCGTGATCGGCAATTTCATGATCCAGGGCGGCGGTTTCGAGCCGGGCATGAAGCAGAAGCCGACCCGCGCACCGATCAAGAACGAAGCCAACAACGGCGTCGCCAACAAGGTCGGCACCATCGCCATGGCCCGCACCATGGAGCCGCATTCGGCCAGCGCGCAGTTCTTCATCAACGTCGCCGACAACGCCTTCCTCAACCACAGCGCGCCGACCGTTCAGGGCTGGGGCTACGCCGTGTTCGGTGAAGTGGTCGAAGGCATGGACGTGGTCGAGAAGATCAAGGGCGTCGCCACCACCATGAAATCCGGCCACCAGGACGTACCGGTGGACGACGTGATCATCGAGAAGGCTGAAGTCGTAGCCGAGTAAGTCGATGATCCTGCTGATCTCCGATCTGCACCTCGAAGAGAAACGCCCGGATATCACCCGGGCGTTTCTGCTTTTTCTCGCCACGCGCGCGCGCCAGGCCGAGGCGCTGTACATCCTCGGTGACTTCTTCGAAGTCTGGATCGGCGACGACGGCATGACGCCCTTCCAGCACGAGATCGCTGGCGCCCTGCGCGAACTGAGCGAAGCCGGCACGCGCATCTACCTGATGCACGGCAATCGCGACTTTCTCATCGGCAAGCGTTTCTGCCGCGAGGCGGGCTGCATTTTGCTGAGCGATCCGCACAAGGTACAGATGAATGGCGAACCCGTGCTGCTGATGCACGGCGACAGCCTGTGCACCCTTGATGTCGGCTACATGAAGCTGCGCCGCTGGCTGCGCAACCCGCTGTCGCTGCTGATCCTGCGCAACCTGCCACTGAGCACGCGACAGAAGCTGGCGCGCAAGCTACGCAACGAAAGCCGCGCACAGACGCGGATGAAAGCCAGCGAGATTGTCGACGTCACCCCGCAAGAAGTGGCCAAGGTGATGGCCGCACATGGCGTACGCACGCTGATCCATGGCCACACCCACAGGCCGGCGGTGCATAATCTGGAAGTCAACGGCCAACCGGCACGGCGCATCGTGCTGGGGGACTGGGATCACCAGGGCTGGGCATTGCAGGTCGACGAAACGGGCTTCAACCAGGCGCCGTTCGAACTGACGCCAGCCTGAGCGCAGCCCCATATACGGATGAAATCCGGGGCGATCTTTCGATAAATCCCCGGATTTATCCGAGCTACGACACTGTAGGGCTTTGCTCCCCTCTCCCGCTTGCGGGAGAGGGGCTGGGGGAGAGGGCGGCGGCGTAGGCTGAAGCACCCTCTCCCGCCCTTCGGGCACCCTCGGCTTTGGCGTCCTGCGTCGCCCTACCTCCGGCATCCCTGCAGTCGTCTCCCCGCAAACGGCATTGGCTGAAACACCCTCTCCCGCCCTTCGGGCACCCTCTCCCATAAATGGGAGAGGGTCATCAGATGGCCGCTTCGCGGCTGCTTTCTAAGGGCACGCCACTATGGAAACGGAATTGCTCATCCGGCGTGGTGATCAGCTCCTGCTCCACCGCGCGCACCACCTCGATACGCGCATCGACATCGGCCGCGTCGCCATACAGGTAAGCGAGCTTGAGATAGCCCCGATAGTGGCGCCCTTCGCTCTCCAGCAACCCGGCGTAGAACTTGGCCAGTTCGGCATCCAGACGCGGTACCAGCGCGGCGAAGCGTTCGCAGGAGCGCGCCTCGATGAAGGCACCCACCACCAGCACATCGACCAGCCGCTCCACTTCGCCACCGCGCAGCAACGCGCGCAGGCCAGCCGCGTAACGCGAGGCGGAAACATGACGAACCTCGATGCCACGCCCGCGGATGATCTTGCTCACCTGCTCGAAGTGCACCAGCTCCTCACGAGCCAAACGCGACATTCTCGCGGTCAATTCGATCTTGGTCAGATAGCGCCCCATCAGGCTCAGGGCCGTCTGTGCCGCCTTGTATTCCAGATTGCGGTGGTCAAGCAGGAGGATTTCCTGCTGGCGCAAGGCCTCGTCCAGCCAGGCATCAGGCGTGGCGACGCCACCAAGAAACCCGAGAATTTCCTGCAGAATCGACACAGGTTCCTCGCCATTACTCGGAACATGCTTGGTAATTGACATCATATTTGAAGCGCTCTCGGTGCTGGCGAGGTTGAAAATGGCGGGCCATTATACGAGTGGCAGGCCGGACGACCAGCACGCCGTTGATGCAGGTCAACAAGCCGCTGGCAACAACGCACCTATAGTTGAACAAGCACTATTCATTCTCAGGGAGACGACCATGCAAGCGATCCGTAGCATTCTGGTGGTGATGGATCCCCAACACCCAGAAGCCCTCGCACTGAAACGGGCCAAACTGATAGCCGGGGTAACCCAATCACACCTGCACCTGCTAGTCTGCGACAAGAAAGGCGACCACAGCGCCTGGCTCAATGACCTCAGCAGCGAACTGGGCAAGGAAGGCTTCAGCGTTTCGTCGCAGCAGTCCTGGCATGACAACCCGCATCAGACCGTAATCGCTGCACAGCAAGCCGAGGGCTGTGGCCTGGTCATCAAGCAGCATGTCCCCGACAACCCGCTGAAAAAAGCCATTCTCACCCCGGAAGACTGGAAGTTGCTGCGCTACTGCCCGGCGCCGGTGCTGATGGTCAAGACCGAACGCCCCTGGACCGGCGGCAACATCCTCGCCGCAGTGGACGTCGGCAACGCCGATGGCGAGCACCGCACCCTGCATGCCGGCATCGTCAGCCACGGCTACGATATCGCCGGCCTGGCCAAAGGTACGTTGCACGTGGTCACTGCGCATCCGACGCCAATGCTGTCGGCCGCCGACCCGACCTTCCAGCTCAAGGAAACCATCGAGGCGCGCTACCGTGAGCAGTGCCGCAGCTTCCAGGCCGAGTACGACATCAGCGACGAGCGCCTGCATGTACTCGAAGGCCCGGCCGACGTGGTGATTCCGCAGGTTGCCCAGCAACTCGATGCCGCGGTCACGGTGATCGGCACCGTCGCGCGCACCGGGCTTTCCGGCGCACTGATCGGCAACACAGCCGAAATCATACTCGACGCCCTGGAATGTGACGTACTGGTGCTCAAGCCGGACGAAATCATCGCCCACCTCGAAGAGCTCGTTGCCCAACGCTGACGACAAGGACGCATGTTCATCTGTAGGAGCCAGCTTGCTGGCGATCTGTGGTGCTAAAGATCGCCAGCAAGCTGGCTCCTACAAACGCTAAACCCGCAGCTCCAGCCCTTCGCGCAGAAACTTCGGCGCGATATAGCGCTCGTAGTGCGCTTCGGAGAGCAGGAAGAATTCCCTGTCGATGGCATCGCGCAACTCAGGCAGCGCCCAGTAGCGAAACTCGGGCAGCAACACCATGCCGTAGGCTTCCAGCTGATTGATCACCCGCGCGCCCCGCGCGATCAGCTGATAGGCCCAGCAATAAGGCGACTGCTGCGGCACGAAGCGAATCTGCCGCTGCTCCAGTTGCCCGCGCAGACGCTGCCCGTCGAACACTTCCACCTTGGCGGTCATCACCTGCACCAGCAACACTTCCAGCCGCGTCCACACCGCACGCTTCTCGTCATCGTTGTAGCTGTTCCAGTTGATCACCTCATGGTGGAAGCGCTTGCAACCGCGGCACACGACATCGCCGTAAACGGTCGAACACAGCCCCACACAAGGCGTCTTGATGCGCTGATTGGACATGGCAAAACAGAATAGACAGCAGAATGGCCTGGCATCTTAGCCCTTTGTCTAATTCAGATCACCCCTGCCTACAGGCCACCGAAAACTACCTGCGTTGGCACTACTGTGTTAAAAACGGCCTCAAAATGCTCATTTAGAACAGCTAAACTGCGCTTTTTCGGCCATTTTTGCCTTGTATTGCCTGCCTCGCCCACATTTTCAGCAGCCTGCCGACACGGGGACATCGGCTTAACTTTATCTGCGCTTTCCATTAGAATCGGCCCGCCTTTTACGGCGCCAATGTCCGTTGGAAGCTGTTTTCAAAGCGTCACGAGCACAGTCGATCCTGCAGGTACGATGGCGACGCAGCCACTTGGAGTCCCCCCGAGCGTCTGCGTCAGCCCTCATCAGAAACCGTCCTGCCGGCGTAAAACTTTGAAAGCAGCTTCTACAAGAGACTCATGAAACCTCGGCTGATCGGCTCATAAAGTCGAAAAGCGCCTGGTCATGAGTATCTGGATCGCGTCCCGGACAACCCTTTGGGACCACTGATGAGGGTAATAACTGTGCTTGAAGCCTATCGCAAACACGTAGCAGAGCGTGCCGCTCAGGGTATCGTGCCCCAGCCGCTGAACGCCGAACAAACCGCAGGCCTGGTCGAGCTGCTGAAAAACCCGCCGGCTGGCGAAGAAGAATTCCTCGTAGACCTGATCACCAACCGCGTACCGCCAGGTGTGGACGAAGCGGCCTACGTCAAGGCCGGTTTCCTCTCTGCCGTCGCCAAGGGCGAAGCCACCTCTCCGCTGATCAGCAAGCAACGCGCTGTCGAGCTGCTGGGTACCATGCAGGGCGGCTACAACATCGCCACCATGGTCGAGCTGCTGGACGATGCCGCCCTGGGCACCGTTGCCGCCGAACAACTCAAGCACACCCTGCTGATGTTCGACGCCTTCCACGACGTCGCCGAAAAAGCCAAGGCTGGCAATGCCAACGCCAAGGCCGTGCTGCAATCCTGGGCCGATGGCGAGTGGTTCACCAACAAGCCGGCCATCGCCGAGAAATACAGCCTGGCCGTGTTCAAGGTCCCTGGCGAAACCAACACCGACGACCTGTCCCCTGCCCCGGACGCCTGGTCGCGCCCTGACATCCCGCTGCACGCCCTGGCCATGCTGAAAATGGCTCGCGACGGCATCGTGCCGGAGCAGCAAGGCGCCATCGGCCCGCTGAAGCAGATCGAAGAGATCAAGGCCAAGGGTTTCCCGGTCGCCTACGTCGGTGACGTGGTCGGTACCGGTTCGTCCCGTAAGTCCGCCACCAACTCGGTGCTGTGGTTCTTCGGTGACGACATTCCGTACGTTCCGAACAAGCGCGCTGGCGGCTTCTGCTTCGGCACCAAGATCGCCCCGATCTTCTACAACACCATGGAAGATGCCGGCGCCCTGCCGATCGAGTTCGACGTATCGAACATCAACATGGGCGACGTGATCGACGTCTACCCGTACGCCGGCAAAGTCTGCAAGCACGGCACCGACGACGTCATCACCACCTTCGAACTGAAGACCCCGGTGCTGCTCGACGAAGTCCGCGCTGGCGGCCGTATCCCGCTGATCGTCGGCCGTGGCCTGACCGAGAAGGCGCGTGCCGAACTGGGCCTGGGCGCTTCCGACCTGTTCAAGAAGCCGGACCAGCCTGCTGCCAGCACCAAGGGTTTCACCCTGGCGCAAAAAATGGTCGGCAAGGCCTGCGGCGTCGAAGGCGTCCGTCCGGGCACCTACTGCGAACCGAAGATGACCACCGTCGGCTCCCAGGACACCACTGGCCCGATGACCCGCGACGAGCTGAAAGACCTGGCTTGCCTGGGCTTCTCGGCTGACCTGGTGATGCAGTCCTTCTGCCACACCGCGGCCTATCCGAAGCCGATCGACGTCACCACCCACCACACCCTGCCGGATTTCATCCGCACCCGTGGCGGCGTATCCCTGCGTCCTGGCGACGGCATCATCCACAGCTGGCTGAACCGCATGCTGCTGCCGGACACCGTCGGCACCGGTGGCGACTCGCACACCCGCTTCCCGATCGGCATCAGCTTCCCGGCCGGTTCCGGCCTGGTCGCCTTCGCTGCCGCCACCGGCGTCATGCCGCTGGACATGCCGGAATCCGTTCTGGTGCGCTTCAAGGGCAAGATGCAACCGGGTATCACCCTGCGTGACCTGGTCCATGCCATCCCCTACTACGCCATCCAGAAGGGCCTGCTGACCGTCGAGAAGAAAGGCAAGAAGAACATCTTCTCCGGCCGCATCCTCGAGATCGAAGGCCTGGACAACCTGACCGTCGAGCAGGCGTTCGAGCTATCCGACGCCTCCGCCGAGCGTTCGGCTGCCGGCTGCACCATCAAGCTGCCGGAAGAAGCTATCGCCGAGTACCTGAAATCCAACATCACCCTGCTGCGCTGGATGATCAGCGAAGGCTATGGTGATGCTCGTACCCTGGAGCGTCGTGCCCAGGCGATGGAAGCCTGGCTGGCCAACCCGGTACTGCTGGAAGCCGACAAGGACGCCGAGTACGCCGAAGTCATCGAGATCGATCTGTCCGAAGTCAAGGAGCCGATCCTCTGCGCCCCGAACGACCCGGACGACGCCCGCCTGCTGTCCACCGTGGCCGGCGACAAGATCGACGAAGTGTTCATCGGTTCGTGCATGACCAACATCGGTCACTTCCGTGCTGCCGGCAAGCTGCTTGACAAGGTCAAGGGCGGTATCCCGACGCGCCTGTGGCTGTCGCCGCCGACCAAGATGGATGCCCACCAGCTGACCGAGGAAGGCTACTACGGTATCTACGGCAAGGCCGGTGCACGCATGGAGATGCCGGGCTGCTCACTGTGCATGGGTAACCAAGCGCGCGTCGCTGCCAACTCCACCGTGGTATCGACCTCCACCCGTAACTTCCCCAACCGTCTGGGCGATGGCGCCAACGTGTATCTGGCCTCTGCCGAACTGGCTGCGGTCGCCTCGATTCTCGGCAAACTGCCGACCGTCGAGGAGTACATGGCCTACGCCAAGGATATCGACAGCATGGCTGGCGACATCTACCGCTACCTGAGCTTCGACCAGATCGCCGACTTCCGCGAAGCGGCGGCCAACGCCAAGATCCCGGTCGTTCAGGCCTGATCCAAGCGTTACAAAGGAGCCCCGCCTAGTGCGGGGCTTTTTTATGGGTTCTTTGCACAGTTTGGGGAAAGTGCGAATTGACTCCGGACTGGCAAATTTGTGTTTTCTGTACGCAGCGCTATTTATCTTCGGGCAACGATCATTGGCGTGGGATCTTTCGTCTTGGTTTCGCCCCTCACTACCGAGCCTGGCAGGGCAAGTTGGACGTGGTGATGCGTCAGGAGCACCGCGTCGGCGAGAAGCTGTTCGTCGACTATGCTGGCCAGACGGTGCCGGTGATCGACCGTCACAGCGGCGAGATCCGCCAGGCGCAGGTGTTCGTCGCGGTGCTTGGCGCGTCCAGCTACACCTTCGCCGAAGCCACCTGGTCGCAGCAGCTGCCGGACTGGCTGGGCTCGCATACCCGTTGCTTCGCCTTCCTCGGCGGGGTGCCGGAGATCGTGGTGCCGGACAACCTGCGCAGCGCGGTGAGCAAGGCCCATCGTTACGAGCCGGACATCAACCCG
>NZ_JAOCLK010000052.1:0-26678 GCF_029845265.1 Ectopseudomonas oleovorans | reverse complement strand
TAGCCAAAAGGAGCGTTCATGCCTCGGGGCAATCTGCTATCGTCGCCCTATCGCCCGCCTGGTGAATTGCTGTGCGTCGAATTGGATTGATCCTGGTAATGATTGCTAGTCTCGTGCTGCCGACCTTCGGCGGTATGGCTTTCAGCATGCCGGCACAGCCTTGCCCGATGCAGAGCGCCGATCATCAGGGCCATGCAATGGCCGATGCTCCGTGCTGCGAGCAAATGGATAAGTCTGATGGGGTGGCCAGTAAGTCCCCCTGCAAATCCGGCCAGGAATGCAAGACCGGAGGACTTCTCCAGACCACCGTGATCAAGAGCATATCCCCTCTCCCCTCACGCCCCGAGATATTGCTGACCCAGTCGGTGATTAAGCGAGAGCCCGCAGGACTCTGGCGCCCTCCTCGTTTCGTCTAATGCCGTGATCATCCCGCGCCTTACAGTCAGGCGCATCGTCGCGACCACGTTTCGTAGCTGCGACCTCGATCAATCGCATTGGAGGCGAAAGCATGTCCGCTTTCCTTTTTCCACGCCGTGGCTATCTCGGCGTGTTGGCTGCCGCATTCTGGGCAGCTCCCTGGCTTGCCGCGCAGGCGCAGCCCCTAACTTTCGAACGAGCCCAAGCTCTGGCCGAGCAGAGTGCCCCTGAGAACCTCGCGCGCCAGGCGCAGGTGGCATCCGCACAGCAGGCTGTAGGGCCCGCAGACGCCCTGCCCGATCCCAAGCTGATTATAGGCATCGACAACCTGCCGATCGAAGGCCCTGACCGTTACACCCTGAATCGTGACTCCATGACCATGCGCCGCATTGGACTCATGCAGGAGGTACCAAACGGCGACAAGCGTCTGGCCCGTCGCCAACTGGCCGAAGCCTCCATGACGCGGGCCGAGGCCGAGCAGCGTGCCATGCAGTTGGAAATCAAGCGCCAGACGGCAGTGAGCTGGCTGGACGTGTACTACGCCGAACGCAGTGTTGGCCTCTTCGATCAACTGGACCGTCAGATCGAGATGCTCCGCTCGACCGTGCAATCGCTAATTGCCGGCGGTAGTGCTCAGCCTGGCGAGCTGTTGCAGGCCGACCAGGAAGCTTTGGCGTTACAAGATCGGCGAGATGAACTGAATCGCGATGTGGCAGTAGCTCGTGCCAAGCTGCGCCGCTGGATAGGCAACGAGGCTGACCAGCCTTTGCAAGGAGGTGTTCCCAATCTGAACCTGGTGGCACCGCACCTGCAGCAACGCATTGCCTCACACCCTGAGTTGCGCGCTGCCTCCGCCCGAGTCGGCGAGGCTAGCGCCGAGCTGAACGAGGCCATCGCCGAGAAGACCCCCGACTGGGGTGTTGAGTTTGCCTACAACAATCGCGACAACCAGTTCGGCGATATGGTGATGGTGCAATTCACGTTCGACCTGCCGTTGTTCGTAGGCACACGTCAGGGGCCCAAGATCAACGCCAGACAACAAAGCGTGTCGCAGATGGAAGCCGAGCAGGAAGCATTACTGCGCGCCCATCAGGCTGAGCTGGAAGGCGGTATTGCCGAGCTTGAGCAACTGCGCAGGACCTTGTCACGCACCGAAAAAACCTTGATCCCGCTTGCAAGCAAACGGGCCGATCTCGAACTGGCCGCCTACCAAGCCGGTAACAGCCAGCTCACATCCGTTATTACTGCCCAGCGCGACCTGATTGAGGCGCAGCTGCGGCAGATTGAACAGCAGCGCAAGTTGAGCCAGCTCTCCGCAAGCCTGTACTACGCCTATGTGGAGGGCCTGAAATGAAGATATCGACATTTGGTTTTGCGGTCGCCGTGCTGACCGTGGGCATTGGCGCGGCGGGCGGTGGCTACTGGCTGGCCCAGCGGCAAGCCAAACACGAGCTACTGCCTAGCTCCGCACCGACGGACGAGCGCAAGGTGCTCTATTGGTACGACCCTATGCAGCCTGAGCAGCGCTTCGATAAACCGGGCAAGTCACCTTTCATGGATATGGAACTTGTCCCTAAATACGCAGGATCCGAGCAGGATCCGTCTGTCCTGAGCATCCCCGCTCAAGCCGTGCAGAACCTCGGAATGCGAACCTCGATGGTGATCCGAGGTGTACTGCCCTCGGATATCGAGGCGGTGGGTTCCCTGGCCTATAACCAGCGAGAAGTGGCGAACCTCCAGGCCCGCGCCGGCGGATTCGTCGAGCGGGTTTACGGTCGCGCCCCGGGCGATGTGCTGCCTGCCGGAGCCCCCCTGGTCGACCTGCTGATTCCCGAATGGTCCGCCGCGCAGTTGGAGTTCCTGGCGGTACTGCGTACCGCTGACACTCGCTTGATAAGTGCGGCCCAAGAGCGCCTGCGCCTGCTTGGCATGCCTCAAACGTTGATCGAGCAGGTCCGCCGCAGCGGCAAACCACGGGCGGTGCAAACCCTCACCACACCTATCAGCGGCGAGCTCCAAGCCTTGCAGGTACGCGCCGGGATGACCGTCGAAGCCGGGCAGGATCTGGCGTTGATTAACGGGCTATCCAGTGTCTGGCTCGATGCGGCGATACCCGAGGCCATGGCCGGAAGTATCCAGGTCGGGGACGAGATCCGCGCCAACCTGACGGCCTTTCCTGATCGACCGCTGCTGGGCCGCGTCATAGCCTTGCTGCCGAGTGCCGATCCGCAAACACGCACGCTCACGGTACGCAGCGAGCTACCCAACCCTGCCGGTAAGTTGCGCCCCGGCATGTTCGCCGCCGTACGCCTGAACAGTGCCGTCGAACAATCCACGCTTCTTGTGCCGAGTGAAGCCGTGATTCGCACCGGGAAGCGTGCGTTGGTGATGCTGGTAGAAGGCGATGGGCGCTACCGCCCCCTGGAAATAACCTTGGGCCGCGAGGCTGATGGGCGTCTGGAGGTGTTGTCCGGTCTTGAGGAGGGTCAGGCGGTCGTTACCTCCGGCCAGTTCCTCATCGATTCGGAGGCCAGCCTACAGGGTGTCATGGCCAGCCATGCCGAGCAGGACAATAAGAAGGAACTACATGAGGCCCATGGTGTGATTCGTGCTCTGGACGCGGAGTCAGTCACCCTGGAGCACGGGCCCTTCGAGAGCCTGAATATGCCAGGTATGACCATGGCTTTTCCATTGGTCAGCTCAGAAGTAGCTGTGGGACTTAAGCCAGGAGATCACGTACGTATCGGCGCCCGCCAGAAAAACTCCGGCCTGATGATCGAGCAGCTCAGCAAGGAAGGAGACCAGCCATGATCGCACGCCTGATCCACTGGTCTATCGGCAATCGCTTTCTGGTGCTGCTGGCGACCCTGTTCATCACCGCCCTGGGCATCTGGTCGCTGCGCAACACGCCGTTGGATGCACTGCCGGATCTGTCCGACACCCAGGTCATCATCCGCACAAGCTTCCCCGGGCAGGCACCGCAGATTGTCGAGAACCAGGTGACCTACCCGCTGGCCACCACCATGCTCTCGGTGCCGGGGGCGAAGACAGTGCGCGGCTACTCGTTCTTCGGCGACTCCTTCGTTTATGTGCTGTTCGAGGACGATACCGACCTCTACTGGGCACGCTCGCGGGTGCTGGAGTACCTCAACCAGGCGCAGGAACGCCTGCCCGAGGGTGTTACCACCACCCTTGGGCCGGATGCCACCGGCGTGGGCTGGATCTACCAGTACGCCTTGGTCGACCGCAGCGGCCAGCATGATCTTGCCCAGCTGCGGGCACTGCAGGACTGGTTCCTTAAGTACGAACTCAAGAGCCTGCCCAACGTAGCCGAAGTGGCCACCCTCGGCGGCATGGTCAAGCAATACCAAGTGCTGCTCGATCCCCAGAAGCTGGTGGCTTATGGGGTAACTCAGCAGGAGGTCGAAGCGGCGCTGAAGAGCGCCAATCAGGAAACCGGCGGCGCCATCCTGGAGCTGGCAGAGCGCGAGTACATGGTCCGGGCTTCAGGTTATCTAGAGAGCCTGGCGGATTTCCGCAATGTGCCGCTGCGGGCTTCGGCCAGCGGAGTTCCGGTGCTGCTGGGTCAGGTGGCCACCATTCAGTTGGGGCCAGAGATGCGTCGTGGCATTGCCGAGCTGGATGGCCAGGGTGAAGTTGTAGGTGGCGTGGTCATCCTGCGCTCCGGCAAGAATGCCCGCGATACCATCGCTGCCGTGAAGACCAAGCTGGACAGCCTGAAAGCCAGCCTGCCCACCGGCGTCGAAGTGGTCACTACCTATGACCGTTCGCAACTGATCGACCGTGCCATCGACAACCTCAGCTACAAGCTGCTGGAAGAGTTCGTGGTGGTTGCCTTGGTTTGCCTGATCTTTCTCTGGCACCTGCGTTCGTCGCTGGTGGCGATCATCACCCTGCCCCTGGGCATCCTGATGGCCTTCATCGTCATGCGCTACCAGGGCGTCAATGCCAACATCATGTCGCTCGGCGGGATCGCAATCGCCATCGGCGCCATGGTCGATGCCGCCGTGGTGATGATCGAGAACGCGCACAAGCACATCGAGGCCTGGAAGGCTCGACACCCCGGTGAACCGCTTCAGGGCGAGGCGCACTGGCGGGTGATCGGCGAAGCTGCGGCCGAGGTCGGGCCGGCGCTGTTCTTCAGCCTTTTGATCATCACCCTGTCTTTCCTCCCGGTCTTCACCCTGGAGGCCCAGGAGGGTCGCCTGTTTGGCCCGCTGGCATTCACCAAGACCTATGCCATGGCTGCCGCTGCTGGCCTCTCGATCACCTTGGTACCGGTGCTGATGGGCTATTGGATTCGTGGGCATATCCCCAGCGAACAACAGAACCCCTTGAATCGTTGGCTGATCGGTGCATACCGGCCGGTGCTGGAGTGGGTGCTGGCTTGGCCTAAGGTGACCCTAGCGCTGGCCTTGCTAGTGTTTTTGTCCAGTCTCTGGCCCCTCAGCAGACTCGGAGGAGAGTTTCTACCGCCGATGGACGAGGGCGACCTGTTGTACATGCCATCAGCCCTGCCCGGCTTGCCGGCCAGCAAGGCCACCCAGCTGCTGCAGCAAACCAACCGGATGATCCTCACGGTGCCCGAAGTGGCACGGGTATTCGGCAAGGCCGGGCGAGCAGAGACCGCCACCGATCCAGCACCGCTGGAAATGTTCGAGACCACGGTGCAGTTCAAACCACGCGATCAATGGCGCGCGGGGATGACACCCGAAAAGCTGATCGAGGAACTGGATCGCGCGGTAAAAGTTCCGGGGCTGTCCAATATCTGGGTGCCGCCCATCCGCAACCGCATCGACATGCTGGCGACGGGGATCAAGAGCCCCATTGGGGTGAAAGTGTCCGGAACCTCCTTGGTCGACATCGAGCGCATAACGCGCGATATCGAGGCCGTGGCCAAAGAGGTGCCTGGGGTGAGTTCGGCCTTGGCAGAACGCCTTACTGGCGGCCGTTACGTGGACATCCAGATCGATCGACTGGCCGCGGCGCGCTATGGCCTGAGCATCGCCGATGTGCAGGCGGTGGTATCGGGCGCCATCGGCGGCAGCAATATTGGTGAGACGGTTGAAGGACTGGCCCGCTTCCCGATCAACCTGCGCTATCCCAAGGAGTGGCGAGACAGTCCGCAGGCACTACGGCGTATGCCGATCCTCACGCAAGCCGGCCAGCAGATCACCTTGGGCACCGTCGCCCAGGTTAGTCTGACCGAAGGGCCGCCAATGCTGCGCAGCGAGAACGGGCGTCTGTCCGGTTGGGTCTATGTCGATGTCCGTGGGCGCGACCTGGCATCGACCGTGCGCGAGTTGCAGCAACGCGTAGCTGAGCAGGTACAACTCGATGCTGGCATGACCGTCTCCTACTCCGGTCAGTTCGAGTTCCTGGAGCGCGCCAATGCACGGCTGGCCTGGGTGGTACCGGCGACCTTGTTGATCATCTTCGTGCTGCTTTACCTGACCTTCAGCCGCTTCGGTGAGGCCCTACTGATCATGGCAACCCTGCCCTTCGCCCTATCGGGCGGCATCTGGCTGCTCTACTGGTTCGGCTTCAACCTCTCGGTCGCCACCGGCGTGGGCTTCATTGCCCTGGCCGGCGTCTCGGCAGAGTTCGGGGTAATCATGCTGCTGTACCTGAAGAATGCCTGGCATGCACGTATAGATTCCGGGCGCAGCGGTGATCCGGCCCTACTGGAGGCAATTCGTGAAGGTGCAGTGCTGCGCGTGCGGCCCAAGGTGATGACGGTGGCCGTGATCATCGCCGGCCTGCTGCCGATCCTCTGGGGCGGAGGTGCCGGATCTGAAGTGATGAAGCGCATCGCCGCGCCCATGGTCGGCGGCATGATTACCGCGCCGCTGATGTCCATGCTGGTTTTGCCGGCCGCCTACTGGCTGATGCGAAGGCAGCGTACACAGAAGGTTCGCGCACCGCAGGAGCTATAGCTTTACAAACCCGGGCAAGCCACGCGCCAAGCTGACTCGCCCGGGTAACGCGGCAGGAAGCATTACGGCGATGTAACTTTGACTTCATTTTTATGACAGGTTGAGCGGATATATTTTAATCACCACCTTGAAGGAGTGATTAAACATGAAAAGCCTCAAAGTTATTGCAGCCCTTGCCGCTATGGTTGTTTCCTCTGCCACTCTGGCAGAAGGCGGCGCTGATCGTGTTTATGGTCGGATGATTCAGGCCAATGAGCAGGCCATGCAAGAGTATGCTGCCGCTAACGGAAAGAATCCGCCTGAAGTTATTCATTACCGCTACGGCATGAAACTCGATATCGCCAGGGTCGTGGCCATTACCCCGACGGACTCTAGCTGCGGTGTGATGCCGGCCCAGATGACCTACGAGGACTCCAACGGCGATCTGAATATTCTTGAATACCGGGCAGCCGGAACAGGTTGCCGGAACCAAAACTAATAAATGACATCGCACTGACTGAAAAGTAATTTTCAAGTCACCCTGACGTTATTTGGCATGTGGAAATATGGCCAAGGCGCGCCTGGTTATGCCCGGTGCGCTTGGCGCATATATGCGACCACACAATGACAACTGCCAATAACATCAGGAGCATTTATGAATAACAGGACCCTGTTAGGACTTTCTCTGCTCGCTCTGAGCGTCAGTGCCGGGCAAGCTGCAATGGCCGCCGGCGAGAAAGGCGAGGGATTTATCGAAGGCAGCAGCCTGACCATCCTCAATCGAAACCTCTACTTCAACCGCGATTTCCGTAAAGGCCAGTCCAGCAGCTCGGGTAATGGCTATTCGGAAGAGTGGGCGCATGGTGTGATAGGCAGATTCGAGTCTGGCTTCACCGAGGGCACCATAGGTTTTGGTGTCGATGCCTTTGCCATGCTAGGCATCAAGCTTGACACTGGCGACGGCCGTTCAGGAGCCGGGGGCACTGTCGATGTGCTGCCTTACAACAGCCTCGGGCAGGCTGAGGACAACTACTCCAAACTGGGTGGCGCGGTGAAAACTCGGTTCATGGATACCGAGATCAAGGTAGGCGACGTCTTTCCCGTCAGCCCGGTCGTCCAATACGGTGATGCACGGCTTTTACCGGAGAGTTTCCGAGGTGTCACCGTGGTCAACAGCAGCGTGGAAGGACTGTCGCTTCAGGGCGGTCGCCTCCACTCGATGAGCCAACCCAATACCAGCAGCATGCGCGACGGCTTCGCTACCTTCTACGCGGGCGAAGTGGACTCGCCATGGATCGCCTATTTCGGTGGTGATTACACGCTTAATGACAACGTCGGCTTTAGTCTCTACACCAGCCGCCTCAAGGATGCCTGGAATCAATATTACGCGGGCACCACGCTGAGCTACCCGCTTGCGGACGATGTCGCCTTGATCGGCGGGCTGAACTACTACAAGGCGGTCGATGAAGGGAAGCAGCTCCTCGGGAGCTTCGATAACAACATCTGGAGCGGCAAGGTCGGCATCCAATTCGGCGCTCACACAGTGCTGGTGGGTCTCCAGCGCAACAATGGCGATGATGACTTCGACTACTTGCGCCAATCGGACTCCATCTACCTCGACAACTCCATCCAGTACACCGACTTCAACTCGCCGAAGGAGAAGTCATGGCAAGTGCGCTATGACCTGGATATGGAGTCTTTCGGTGTGCCTGGGTTGAGCTTCATGACTCGATATGCCCAGGGCTGGGATGCCGACTACAGCAACGCCAACGAAGTCTATATGCGCCGTGATGACAACGGCGATCCGTTGACCAACCAGAAGCGCTGGGAGCGGGACATCGAGGCCAAGTACGTTGTGCAGACTGGATCACTGAAGGATATGTCTTTCCGTGTTCGCCAAATGACCACTCGCGCGACCGATTACGAGTCGGATCTGGATGAAGTCCGCCTGATTGTCGAGTACCCGCTGGAAGTTCTCTAACCCTGGCAAGCGGGCGGGTTGATTGCCCGCTCGCGCCTTGGTCCTGCTGTCCCCTCGTAGTGCTCCTTTGGTTTGGAGACAGCCCTTGGCGCCCTCGGGCGCCTTTTTTACTTAGGTTAAAGGACGTATGAAAATGAGTCGGCCACTACACACAAGCGGCCGTGCTGGCAGGCAGTACTACTGGGCGGGATATTCTGCAACGACCTGATCAGAACCCGTCTTGGTCAAGCCAATGACCTGGTAGGCATGCTGTACGCCATCGACTTCCATGCCGGGGGAGCCCGCCGGCATCCCGGGAACAGCGATGCCCAGCAGATCATCGCGCTTGGTGAGTTCGATGACCTGAGCCGCCGGCACATGACCTTCGACGAACTTGCCGTCAATCACCGCGGTGTGGCAAGACGCCAACCGTGGCGCGACGCCCAGTCTTTGCTTCACTGCTGTCATGTTGCTTTCAACATGGTCGACGACTTTGAAGCCATTCGCTTCGAGGTGTGAAATCCACTTCTTGCAACATCCGCAATTGGCATCACGATGGGCATCAATCGTCAGGGCATCAGCTGCTTGAACCGCAGACGTGACGGAGAGAGCGGCCAGTAAGGCCAGATATTTAGCTTTCATGTACGTGCTCTTTGCCATCGGCGTGGGTGTGGGTCTTGGGCGAGGCATTCGGAGCCTGCTCGGCGTGATGATCACCTCCGTTGGACGACGCCTCATCTCCAGCATGGTGGTCATCGCCACTCATATCCGAATGGTGACCTGCCTTAGGTGCGGAGCCACCCTCGCTATCCGTAGCCGCGGCATCGTGATGACCAGGCTCTCCAGCATCACCTGATCCATGATGGTCATCGCCTCCGCCACTATTGTCATGATGGCCAGGCTTGTTGTCGCCGTGCTGTCCTTCATGGTTATGCATCTGCGTTTCCCCACCACCGTGCTGATGGCCGCCACTGGATGCGACGAGTGTTTGGTATTGCTTGGCATCCATCGTCGGCAGTTGGTTGAGGAAGGCAACCATGCCCCAGATGTACTCGTCTCCCATGCTCTTGCCCCACGCAGGCATACCCGTTGCCTTGATGCCATGCTTGATCACCCAGAACGCTGCTGACGGATTGCCATCGACACCGATCTTGGCGAGGTTGGGGGGCGCAGGATAAAGCGATTGGCTTAGCTCGGTCTCCGCCACACCTGGCGCCAAATGACAGCCGATACACATGGCGTTGTAGTTGCCCGCACCGGCGCGAATAAGAGCTTGATCATCCAGGTTGGGAACCTCGATGTCCCGCGAACGGACTTCGATAGAGCGGTCACGGGCCATCGTGAGAAACGCATACACTGCAGGAAAATGGGGATCGTCGGCCCCCACGTTGACCACGCCAAAGTAGGCGCCGGCCAGGACAGCTGTGCTACCGACCACGCCGGCCGCCACCAAAGTTTTAATTGTTCTTTTCATGTCAGGTTCTCAAAACCACATCCGGATACCGGCGACAAAACGCGCCTCGTCTACATCACCGCCCTCGTCGCGCACCATGTCTGCCGTGTTGCCATAGGAGCGGCTCCAGGAAACCCCGATATAGGGGGCAAACTGCCTGACAATCTCGTAACGCAGACGCAAGCCGAGCTCGGTATTTGCCAACCCAGACCCCACACCTCGCTCAGGATCGTTCTTGCCGTAGAAGTTCATTTCGGCAGTTGGCTGGAGAATCAGCCGGTTGGTCAGCAGAATGTCGTACTCGCCCTCCAGTCGGGCAGCAGTTTGGCCATTCTCGCCGACGAAGGCCGTGGCTTCGGCCTCAAAGGCGTAAAGCGCCATGCCCTGGATACCGAAGGCGGCCCAAGTCTGCGGCGACTCCGGTTTGAAGTCCTGGCGAACGCCCGCGACGACATCCCACCAAGGGCCGATCGAGCGGCCGTACAGCAGCTGTAATTCAGCATCCTCGGTCACGCCGTTGGTACGCTCGCCTTCGGAGCGGAACCAGACCCGGTTGATATCACCGCCTACCCAGCCCGACGCATCCCAGGCCAGGGTGCTGCCCTCATCTGCGTCCTGGTATTCGAGCCGATCGAGCAGGAAAAAACTGTTGATGGCGCTGTCGTGAACCTTGTGGCCAGGTAATGGCGGGAAAGCCGCTTGGCGATCAGCATCCGTCAGAACGGGAATCGGCGTACGGCTGGTGGTTCTCGGGGCTTCAGCGGAGCCATGGTTCATCTTTGAATGATCCATGCCCTCCATCTGTCCTTGCATGGCGCCATGCCCCATCTTGCTGTGATCCATAGCCTGGGCCTTCTCTTGGCTCTGGCCGTGGCCCATCTGGCTATGATCCATGCTGCCCGAAGCACCCTGCATGGCGCCGTGATCCATCTTGCTGTGGTCCATGGCTGGAGCCTTTTCTTGGCTCTGGCTCTGGCTGTGGCCCATCTGGCTATGATCCATGCTGCCCGAAGCACCCTGCATGGCACCATGGTCCATCTTGCTGTGATCCATGCCCTCCATCGGCGCTTTGGCGGAACCGTGGCCCATCTGGCTGTGGTCCATCGACATGGAGCCGTGCCCCATTGCCGAATGATCCATTTCTTCCGCAGCCTGGGTAACGCCGCCGCTGAGTGCACTCAGCGACACGGCCAGCGCTATGAGGGACGGGCGTGAAAACCTAGTGGTCATGGTTCGAACCTGCTTCGGCTTCGGTGCCGCCATGCTTATCCATCATCTTCTCGTGCCCCATATCGTCATGGTTCATACCCTCATGATCCATGGCGCCATGATCCATCTGCTGGCCAGCGGCCTTGCCTTTCGATTGATCTGCAGGCTTGTCACTGGCGTCGGGCGCAGCCGACTCGGCAGCATGTTGTTCGTGCTCGCTGTGCCCCTCACCTGCCAATGACGTCGGCGCGTGCAGAACAGCCAAAAGACTGAACATCGCTGCGCTGCCAAACAGGGCATTACGCTTCATAAAAGTACTCATCAGAAATCTCCTTTACTCATCCACACGGACTTCACGGAACATGCCCATTTCCATGTGGAGCAACAGGTGGCAGTGAAAGGCCCAACGACCCAACGCATCGGCAGTCACCCGAAAGCTGCGCTTGGAACCTGGCGGCATGTCGATGGTGTGTTTACGCACCAGGAAATTGCCGTTCGCATCCTCCAGATCACTCCACATGCCATGAAGATGGATCGGGTGAGTCATCATGGTGTCGTTGACCAGCGTGATGCGAACACGCTCGCCGTACTTGAGGCGCAGAGGCTCGGCGTCAGAGGACTTGATGCCATCGAAGGACCAGGAGAATTTCTCCATGTGCCCGGTAAGGTGCAGCTCGATGGTGCGACTTGGTTCGCGACCATCCGGGTCGAGGAAGGTGCTGCGCAGGTCAGAGTACGTGAGGACGCGTCGGCCGTTGTCTCGCAAACCAATACCTGGGTCGTCCAACTTATGCGTTGGTGTCATGGTTTGCATATCGACCAGCGGGTTGTTGGTCTCTGAGGCTGGGTGTGCCTGCATGGCACCTGCCATGCCTGCCATGCCCGAATGATCCATTCCAGCCATCTGGCTGTGATCCATGCCGGCCATGCCACCCTGCATGCTCCCATGATCCATGCCCGACATACTGCCGTGATCCATCCCGGCCATGCTCCCATGATCCATGCCGCCCATGCTGCCGTGGTCCATGCCCATGTCACCCATGGCAATCAGTGGGCGCGGGTCAGGGCTTGGTACCGGTGCACTCAACCCTTCCTGTACTGCAAGGGTGCCGCGCGCATAGCCAGTGCGGTCCATGGATTGGGCAAACACGGTATACGCCTGTTCGCTGTCTGGTTCGACGATCACGTCGTAGGTCTCGGCCACGGCGATACGGAACTCGTCGACGCTGACCGGTTTGACGTGCAGACCATCGGCCGCAACCACAGTCATCTTCAGGCCCGGGATGCGCACATCGAAATAGGTCATCGCCGAGGCGTTGATGAAGCGCAGGCGGATCTTTTCGCCTGGTTTGAATATGCCGGTCCAGTTGCCATTGGGTGCCTGGCCATTCATCAGGTAGGTGTAGGTGTAGCCACTGACGTCAGCGAGATCCGTCGGGCTCATCTTCATCTCGGCCCACATCTTGCGATCGGCTACCGCAGCGGACCACCCCATCTCGCTCACGTCATTGATGAAATCACCAACGGTGCGCTTGTGGTAGTTGTAGTAGTCCGACTGCTTTTTGAGCTTGGCCAGTACCCGCGCTGGATTTTCATCCGTCCAGTCGCTCAGCAACACGACGTAATCACGGTCGTAACTGAAGGGCTCGGGCTCCTTGGCATCGATGACCAGCGCACCGTATACGCCGAGCTGCTCCTGGAGCCCAGAATGGCTGTGATACCAGTAGGTGCCGTTCTGGTTGACCTTGAACTTGTACTCATACATGCCATCAGGGGCGATGCCATGGAAGCTCAGGCCAGGAACACCATCCATGTTCGCCGGCAGGATGATGCCGTGCCAATGGATGGAGGTGTCCTCCTTGAGGCGGTTGCGCACGCGCAATGTGACGGTATCGCCTTCGCGCCAACGAAGAATCGGCCCAGGGAGCGAGCCGTTGATGGTCATGGCCGTGCGCGCTGCGCCGGTGATGTTCACCGGGGTTTCACCGATGAATAGGTCGAATTCGTTACCAGTCAGTACGTTGGGCTGGCCGGGGCTGTTCACCGCCCAGACCGGCGTGCGCCACATGCCCATGCCGCCGAGAATACCGGCGGCGGCGAGGCCTTTGACGAAAGTACGTCTTGTGGTTTTGCTTTGCATGCCGTTATGTCCAATCCGTCAAATGAGCCGGTGATGGTGTGCCCGGTCTCGGGTTCATGGCTGCTTCAATGTCGGGGATTTACCCCTCAACTTTCCACGTCGGTGCATTGCACAATGCCTTACCGACGATGAGCAGTATGAAACTGCCATATCCCAACCATCCGGGTGATTACATTTCTGTAAGGTAGATGACTTCAGCAGTTGGTGTGCTCTGCTTGCTCGGTTGGACTGCTGGCTACAGGAGCCTCAACTTTCTGCTGCTGGGCCACCCGGTAGGCCTCCAGAGACGTCTGGCGTGCCTGCTCCATGCGCGCGAAGGTTCGGTCAGCACCACCTTCAGCCATTGCCAAGCTGGAGATGCTCAGAGCAGTAACTACAAACAGAGCTTTGATCGATTTCATTTTGGGTATTCCTCGTAAGTTAAGTGGTCCCTGCAGCTGCAGAGGCCGAGCTTTAGGCTCGATGTCACGTTAACTAAGAGGGCCTGTCAGCAACCTGAGCCGAACATTACAGTTCTGTCAGGTTGCTATTTCTTTCTTGTAGCCCCTCCTGAAGGCTCGGTACTGTCTTCCTGCCCGCGCAGCCTTGCGGATTCCATGGGCCTGATCGGTAGCAATGCCTGAGCTAACTCGTTCATTCGCACCGACGGATCGCGACCATCAAACAATCAAGAGAGATAGCCACTATGTCGAACAAATCCAACGTAGCTACCGGTGCCGCCTTGGCTCTGGTGGCCGCCAGCCTGTTCTCCACCCTGCCCGTCCAGGCTGCTCAGGAAACCAAAGCAGCAGAAGTGAAGTGCTTCGGGATCAATGGTTGCAAAGGGCAGAACGACTGCATGACCGCGAAAAACGACTGCAAAGGCCAAGGCGAATGCAAAGGCCAAGGGTTCAAGTTGATGACCCAGACCAAATGTGACGAAGCCGGTGGCAAAACCAGCGAATAAGGCGGTTCAGGGGAGTGCATGCCACTCCCCTGCTGGAGTCTCGAATGAGTAAGCGCAAAACTCTGGGTTTCGGTCTTGGCCTTCGTAACGAGTATTACCGGCAGATCCTGGAGGAACGGCCTGCGGTCGACTGGTTCGAGATCATTTCCGAGAATTACCTGGTGGAGGGCGGCAAGGCTCTCTACTTCCTTGATGCGATCGGCGAGCACTACCCCCTGGTGATGCACGGAGTATCTCTTTCGATTGGCGGCTCACATGCCTTGGACATAGACTACCTACGACAGCTCAAGCAGCTGGCGGATCGGGTGCAGCCTCAGTGGGTGTCTGATCACCTGTGCTGGAGTCGAGGCAACGCCCATCAACTTCACGATCTGCTACCGCTGCCGTTTACCCAGGAGAGCCTGCTGCATGTCGCGGCCCGGGTGCGCTTGGTGCAGGATGTTTTGGAACGTCCCATCGTGCTGGAGAACGTTTCCTCCTACGTGCAGTGGACAACATCCAGCATGAGCGAGTCTCAGTTCCTCTCGGAGCTCAGTTACCTGACCGGGTGCGAGCTGCTTCTCGACGTGAACAACGTCTACGTCAGTTCGCGCAACCAGGGTTTCGACCCTTGGCAGTTCATCATGGAATTGCCGCACGAGCGGATTCGGCAAATTCACCTGGCCGGGCACAGCGATTACGGGCAGTACCTCATCGACACCCATGACCAGCCCATCGCTGATCCGGTTTGGTCTCTCTACAGCAAGACTTTGAGCTACTTGGGCCCGACATCGACCTTGATCGAGCGGGATGACCAGTTTCCGCCGCTGGAAGAGCTGTTGTCCGAATTAGCACATGCCCGTGCTATCGCCAAATCTGTGATATCGGGGGCCACCCCTTGAGCCTGATCGCCCTACAGACTGCATTTGAAACTTACCTGACAGGTGACAGTGCCCTGCCCTCCAACGAGCTTTTGGAGCAGATCCGAGGTAGCACAGCGCTGAGTGCTCTCGAAGGCCTGCAGATCTACCACAACGCTTACCGTTCGCGCCTGCTTGCGGTCTTGCGAGAAGACTTCCCTGCCCTGCTTCACTGGATCGGCAACGAATCATTCGAGCAGCTCGCACTGGCCTACTTGGCCGCCTGGCCACCACGACATTTCAGCATTCGCTGGCTGGGCGAGAAGCTGCCCGAGTTCATTAGCAGCTACGTCGAAGAACCCCAACTATCGCCGATGCGCGAACTCGCGGAACTGGAATGGGCCTTTACACTGGCCTTCGACGCTCAGGATGTCGAAGCGCTTTCGCTGGAGACCATGAGTGATTTTTCGGCTGAAGACTGGATTTCACTCAGGGTTTCCCTGACTGCATCTGCCCGGTGGTTGCAGCTGCAGTACAACACGCTGGAGTTGTGGAAAGCCGCCAAGTCCGGCAGCTTGCTGCCTGATATTACCCGCCTGCCAACGAACCTAGCCTGTCTTGTTTGGCGTCATGAACTCGTCTGCCAGTACCGGAGCCTGGAGCCAGCGGAGGCTTCGGCATTGCAGTTTCTCATCGAGGGCGGATCGTTCGCTGAACTCTGCGAGTCGTTGAGCGCCACGCATGGCGAGCAAGCTCCCTTGCAAGCCGCGACCTGGTTGAAGTTGTGGGTCAACGACGGTTTGCTAAAGCGCGGCCAGCTATTACACGAATGACCCGGAACCTTTAGGCTAGCGCTCTCTCTTTGGCCACTCCGAGCGCTTCTATGACTCACCGCATCATTCATTTCAAACAGCAAGCCTTGCTTGACCCGGAGACCTATCAGGCAATGCTGGCCGACGGCGTTGGTCACTGGGAGCGGCTTGCAGGAGAAGTCGTCGGCATAGAAGACGAAAAAAGCCACGAGTTCGCTGCATTGAAAATGCCTGTTCAAGCGCAAGCGGTACTCCTATGACACGCTGGAAATGCGCGAGCCAGGCGATCACTCAAACTGGCTTCGCGGCCGAGATGGTTCAGAAGGTATGACCAACGAGGTCACCAGTATCCCAGGGCTAAAAGAGCTCTCAGAACTGGAGATTTAGTGGGATAGCAGGTCAGCGCTCAAGCGCTGACCTGGGCCGAATAGCCAAGCTCCTGGATGAGTTCGCGGATCGATTCGGCACTTTCTGTGCTCTCAACGGTGACCTTGCCGGCCGCTCGATCCACTTCTACTCGTGCATCCTGATCCAGAGCTTGAATGGCCTTCGTGATTTTGCTCACGCAACTGCCACAGCCCATCCCCGCAACACTCAGACTAAACATGTCTTTCACCTCATTTCGTCCGCGGCTCAAGTTACCGCACGGACAGCATCGACCTTGACACGATGGCAAGGTCAAGCCCGTAAGCGCTACAAAAGGATCAGCCGTTTACCACGGGCGTAAGGATGGGGGTTGGTGAACACACCACGACATGCCTTGCGCCCCTCGTCAGTGCGACGTATAGATTCTGGGGGGTCATAAGCTCAGGATGCAGGACAACCGAGACATCCGCCTCCAGCCCCTTGAGAAGTAATGTGCTGCCTACAGAGCGTCTTGCGATCGGTCGGGCAAGGTGTCTATTGCGCTCTCGCGCTTGAATGGCTGCACTCAGAAAGTCGGCAGCACCTCCCACCACCGCTTGCATTGCAGACCGGCAGCAGTACAGAACCTCCGGTCGGTATACACGTGCCCCGTGCTGCTCAGCGAGCGTATCGATCACACGGAGCGCTTGCCCCAATGTTGGCGCTGCTACGAAATCGATCGCCGCAGCCTCGGCCGCGGTCGGAGGCGTTCGGGCCCTTCCTGCACGCAGCGACTCCACGCGCGTTCGCAGGTTTGCTGCACCTACCCCCGTCATTACGCTGGAAGCAAACTCCACAAGTTGTGCCAGAGCATTGGCACCCTGCAAGTCAAAGTTCCTGGCGAAGTTGACGAGATCTCTCAGGTCGACGGCTTCTACGGCCATGGCACCGGGTGTCTGGCTCGTGAGCTGATGGCGACCTTGCACGTTGATGGAGTCCCCGATGATGAGGACGCTACCCTGAGCGTTGGGAGCTTCGGTTCTCGCGGCCACCAGTCGCTGCTGAACTTCGGTTCCGGCGTTTAGCTGCACCCAACGCACTTCTGCTGGAGCCGTGCGCAGATCCACCGGCTGACCAGCTTGAAGTTGTTGCCTTATGGCGAGCAGCCACTGCCCGAGGTTCTCAGCTCCAGCCAGCCGCCAGCGCCACGGTATCCTCAACTCTCCCGCTGCGGGAAACAGGGGTTGCACCTCATTCGCCCAATGCACCAGTCGATTGCCACGGAAGCTGAATATGGCTTGCATCGGGTCACCGAGCACGCAGGTCGGAAGCACCTGGGCCAAACCAGACACGATGGCGTGCTGGACGACGTTGCAGTCTTGGTACTCGTCGACAAGCAACCGTGCATAGGTGGCGCGAAGGGGCTGAGCGAGGTGACCGGCCTGCAACAACTGCATGGCGGCCTCCCGAATTGCCGGGTAGTCAGTATTGGGTTGATGCAGCTGTAGGATCTGCGGGTTATGGCCGCTTCGCGCTGGGAACTTAGCGATCAGGCGCATCGAGAATCCGTCAATGGTGGAGACTCGATATGCGGAGTTAGGAACACCGGCTCGTCTCAGGCGCGCCCGTAAGGCCGCAACGCCGGCGTTCGTATGTGTCAAGACGAGGATGGGTTTGCTCTGCGTATGCGCGATGAGCGTCTCGGCAATCAATTGCGTTTTTCCACAACCTGCGGGGGCCGTTATGGAGCCACGCTCGATAGCGAAAAGATCAATCTCAGGGGGCACTTGTAAACGTCCAGAGCTGATTCGTGACTGCCATGAAGCCCGGTTCGGCGTTCTGTAAAGACGGACCGACGATGTCCCTTGCAACCTCCTGATAGGTTGTCAGCGACTTGAACCAGCCGCTGTTGCGGATACGGGATGCGGTTCCCAGCAGCTCTCGTCTCTCAGGTGAGTACCCATCCACGAGTCGCTTGGCTCGGATATCGTTCAGCGTCACGCGGCCTTGGGACTTCGTCTGAATGTGTGCGTTCATCAGCTCTGCACCCACTATTGTTTCGGCTTTCGCCAGAAGTGCATCGAGTGCTTGCTCACTGAGATGGCGGAAGATCTCGTCCTCCAACGTGAGGCCTGGTCGCCATGTAAGAATTTGCCCGCCGGCGGCCAAGAATGCTTCAGCGAGCCCCGCGGTCGAAGGCTTGTCGGCATCTACAAAAACCATCACGCGGTAACCCAAGTTCAGAAGTGCTGTTCCCCGGATAAGACTGTTATCGGGGCTTCCCCCGCCGGCGTCCACATACGCGCCGCCATGGGCCAGGAATGAGGTAGCGCCAAGACTGACCCACCATTGGTCAAGGCCACGCGCGAAGCCAACCTCGCTGGCCCCCTCGCAAACGATGATGGATTTGGCGAGGAATGCTTCGGGGTCCTTCCGAAGGGTACTTTGTACCTCGTTGGCTTCCCCAGCTGGCATAACACTGTGGCGCTGAGGTGCTGACCGAACAACGAATAACTGGCTGCCGGACAGCTCGCGCAGCGCGACCGGCGAGTGCGTCGTCATGAACACTTGCAACGGAGCGGCAGCGTCCTTTGCACCCAGCGAGTCCAGGAATCGCATGAGCCGATGAGGTTCAAGCCCGTATTCCACCTCATCAACCAGGGCAATTGGCGCGGCGCTGGCCGCAGCCCTTTGAAGCCCTGCCACTAGCAAGCGTGACGAGCCCGTGCCAAGGGAGCGCAGCGGAATACCTGTTTCACTGTGCAGCGCGATCGCCCCCTCGCCAATCGACACAGAATGTGCGTCAAGGAGCGCCTGAGGCATAGCCCCGACCGAAACGCCAAGATGCTGTGCTGTGCGTTGCACGACCTCAAGCGTCTGGGTCAGATGTTCGGCTGCTTGATTGCCAAAGTTCGCTCTTGCTTGCCTAGCGGCGCGCGCCAGTTCAGCACCAAGCTCGGCGCGCTCATCGGTAAGTCGATTGAGCACTGAGCCACGACTCCACGACAGGTTCGAGCTCGCAAAGCTGCCGATACGGGCGGGCGCTAGTGCCGCTCGTTCTTTCCAGGGAAGAGTGCGTTCAAGTTGCTGCTGCTCCGCGCGCTCGGAGAAAAGTGTCCAAACAGGCTCCAAATCGGCACCAACTTGCAGAAGCAAGGTGATAACGGTCTCCAGCCCCGCTCGCGGTTCGTCTTCGACTTCTCCCGTTCCTGGATTGAATCCACGCAAGAACTCGCCGTAAACATCGATATCCATCAGCGATACCGGCAAATCGCCAAGCGTCACACTGATGGTGATGGGTGTTTCGACGTTGAGAGCGAAGAAGTCCATGTCGCCGAACGTGCCGCCCCGGCGGGCACCGACGCAAAGGTCAATCGCATCTAGAATGCTGGACTTTCCACTATCGCCAGGACCTATGAGGCAGTTAATTCCTGGGGCCGGCACCCAGTCGAGCGCCTGGATAGATCGGAAGTTGCTAATTTGCAGTCGGCGAATGCGGGCCACGGAGAATCCTCATGGGGTAACGACTGTCAGTCTCCTACTCGCAGCGGGAACGATCCATAGAACGTCCCCTCGTCATCAGGTGATGCGACTGATAGGTCAAGTTGCAAGCTACCGTACGGTATTTTCCGGTCAGATGCGCATTTAAAAAATCGCCCTGCAGGTAGGCACATCGTCTTGTCTAGCAGACTAGCCAACGTCCGTTGCTTTCAACCTAAGCGCATTGAAAACCACCGAGGCTGAACTGACGCTCATTGCCAGAGCAGCGATCAAGGGCGACAGAAGATGTCCTGTCAGCGGATACAGCAGCCCGGCCGCTAGCGGGATTCCCATCGCGTTGTAGAGGAATGCAAAGGCAAGGTTCTGCCTCATGTTCTTCACCGTGGCCACCGACAAGGTGCGCGCCCGCAGGATGCCCATCAGGTCTCCCTTGACCAGGGTCACTTGGGCGCTGTTCATCGCCACGTCGGTGCCCGTGCCCATAGCGATGCCTACGTCGGCCCTGGCCAAGGCCGGCGCATCGTTGATGCCGTCGCCCGCCATGGCGACACGACGGCCATAGCTCTGCAGTTCGGCGACTAATTTCTCCTTGTCCTGCGGTTTCACCTCGCCATGCACCTCCTCGATGCCTAACTGCTTCGCCACGGCTCTTGCTGTGGTGAGGCCATCGCCAGTGGCCATGATGACCTTCACGTCAGCGTTCTGGAGTTGAGCAACAGCCTGTTGGGAGGTCGGTTTGATTGGATCGGAAACGGCCAGGAGACCCGCCAGGCGACCATCGACGGCCAGATAGATGATGCTGATGCCCTCCAGGCGCAGTTGCTCTGCACGGTTACGCAGCGGAGTAATATCGACGCCCGCCTCCTCCATCAACGCTGTGTTCCCAAGCTGCAGTTGATGGCCATCGACCTGTCCGCGTACACCAATACCTGAGCCAGATTCGAAGGTCTCCGGTTTCACCAGGGCAAGACCCTGTTCACGCGCATGATCGACAATGGCATGCGCCAGCGGATGCTCGCTGCCCTGGTCGAGGCTTGCGGCCAAGCGCAGAACCTCGACCGAGTCGAACGGCCCGGTTCCCTCTGCACTATGAAAGGCCGGCCGCCCCTGCGTCAGTGTCCCGGTCTTGTCGACGATCAAGGTGTCGATTTTGCAGAGGTTCTCGATAGCGCTGGCATCGCGGAACAACACACCGCTGCTGGCGGCCTTGCCGGTCGCGACCATGACCGACATCGGCGTTGCCAAGCCCAGGGCGCATGGGCAGGCAATGATCAGTACGGCCACAGCGTTGATCAGGCCAAATACCCAACCTGATTCCGGCCCGAACACCCCCCAGCCAAAAAATGTCAGGATCGCGATCAGGATCACCCCCACCACGAAATACCCTGCCACGGCATCGGCCATACGCTGCATGGGCGCCTTGGAACGCTGGGCCTTAGCCACCATCTGGACGATCTGCGACAACATGGTTTCGGCGCCCACCTTCTGCGCTTCCATCACCAGGCTGCCGTGGGTGTTCAGGGTGGCACCGATGAGGGTATCCCCTGCCCGCTTGGTGACGGGCACCGGCTCGCCGGTGAGCATCGACTCGTCGACAGCGCTCTCGCCCTCCAGCACGGTGCCATCCACCGGGACTTTTTCGCCCGGCCGGACACGCAAGTGGTCACCCTGATGGACGTGGGTCAGCGGAATATCTTCTTCCTGGCCGTCAGGCCTGATGCGCCGGGCAGTCTTGGGGGCCAATCCCAGCAGTGACTTAATGGCGGCAGAGGTCTGCGAGCGGGCTTTGAGTTCGAGCATCTGGCCCAACAGCGTGAGCGAGATGATCACCGCGGCGGCCTCGAAGTAGACGCCGATGCGTCCATCCTGAACGAAGGCCGCCGGGAACCACTGCGGCACCAAGGTAGCGGCCACGCTGTAGAGGTAGGCGGCTGCAGTTCCCAATCCGATCAGCGTCCACATGTTGGGGCTGCGGTGGCGGATGGAGTCAATGCCGCGGGTGAAGAATACCCAGCCGCCCCATAGCGTCACTGGCGTCGCCAGAACCAGCTCAACCCAGTTCTGGGTCGTGCCATGAAACAGTTGCAAGGAATGGCCAGCCATCGCCAATACGGTCACGATGACGGTCAACGGTAAAGTCCACCAGAACCGCCGCGAGAAGTCCTTCAGCTCTGGGTTTTCCTCCTCTTCCAGCTCCGGGATGACAGGTTCCAGCGTCATCCCGCAGATCGGGCAGTTTCCGGGAGCCGGTTGACGGATTTCTGGATGCATCGGGCAGGTGTATTCAGCACCTACAGGTGTCGATGTGGGTGCTGGAGTCGCGTGCTGGTGATGCTCCCCATGAGACTGATGGCTCATGTACTGATGAGGATCTGCTTGGAATTTCTCTAGGCACTTCGCACTGCAGAAATGATAGGCCTTCCCTTCAAAGCTCTCGCGATAAGGGCCATCAGGTTTGACCTCCATGCCACACACCGGGTCGCGCTGGCTCTCGGAGTGGGCGTGCGAGTTATGTGAATGATCCTGGTCATGATGGCAGGAGGTCTTTTGCATGCGATCTATGTCCTTTCTTCGTCCTTGGAAACAGCGGTGCTGCTGGAGTGGGAGTGCCCGCCGTGATTGTGGCCAAACAGATGCATCAGCGGGCATAGCAGCAGGATGAGGTACGGCAGGGCCTGCGAAAGATGACCGTAATGCTCACGCGCTACATAGAAGATGCCGATTACGGCCAGCATGATCAGCGCAATGCCAATCTTGCTCTTCCAAAAAGGCGGCTCAGTGGTACTGGTGTGATGGGTATGGTCCACGACAATAGCCTCGTTTCAATGGCGGCCGGATCAGTATAGGTGTCTCAGACTGGACGGAGTTGGCGAGTATCAATAAACGTCAGCGTACGGTCACCTTACCGACCATTCCCGACTGATAATGTCCTGGAATATTGCAGGCGAACTCCAGTTCGGTGGCGGCGGAGAAGGTCCAGATCAACTCTTCGCGTGCTCCAGGTTCGACAAGAACACTGTTGGGGTCATCGTGTTCCATACCGACCATCTTCATGCCGCCCATGGCATGGCCCATATTGCTCATGTCATGTGCACCTGTAGGGGACAGCGTGCCGTTCTGAAACATCGCGGCCATCTCTTTCTGGTGCGCGGCATGGGATGCCGCTTTGCCAAGACTGAATTCGTGTAGCAGTGCACCGTCATTTTTCAGGACGAAGCGAACTGTCTCGCCTGCTTTGATCTCCATTGCTTTGGGTTCGAAGAAGATGTCCCCCATCCGGACTTCGATGGTGCGATCTACTGCCTGACCGTCTCCCGGTTGCCCAATACTGTCTTTCTTGTGGCCCGGGCTGGCCAGCGCATTGGCAGCACTGAGCAGCAAGCCAAGGGTGGTGATTATGAAAGCGGGTCTGAGTTTCATGGTGTGCCTCTGAGGTGTTGAGGAGGGATGAGTCCCGATGCTAATGAGGTGCAGCTGGCGGTACGCTGACGTGAAAACTACATCGCAGTAAGGTTCGTCAGATCGGTGCTACCCAGCTCGCGGCCAACGGGTAGCACCGATGCCGGACTAACGCAGAGCAAACTCACCGACCATCCCCGCCTGGTAATGCCCAGGCAATGTACAGGCGAAGCTCAAACTGCCCGCCTTAGGGAAGGTCCACACGAACTCTTTGGTTGTGCCGGGCTCGACGAGAACCGCGTTCGGGTCGTCATGCTTGGCTTTGATGACTTCCGGATAGCCTGGAGGGTTGGAGTCTCCCATGCCATAACGCTCATGCCAGACAATGCGCTCGGCCATGCCGGTCGGGGTCAGTGTGCCGTCCTTGAACAAGGACGCCATCTTGCGCTGGTGCTCCAGCTGGGACGCTGCCTGCCCGATGTTGAACTCGTGCATCAACGCGCCCTCGTTCTTCAGAACGAAGCGCACGGTTTCACCTGGCTTCACATCGATCGTTTTCTGGCTGTAGTTGATGTCGTCCATCTTTACCAAGATGGTACGAGTCGCTGGCGTCGCCTGGGCCTGCTGCCCAATGCCATTGCTACTGCCGCCGACCTCGGCAAATGCCGGAAAGGTGGTGCTGATGAACAGAGTGCTGATCAGCAGTTTAAGGGGTAAGCGTTTCATGGTGAGACCTCGAGATGGGTGCTGGAAATCTCATGCTATTCCCCGCTTGCTGCCAGGCCGCTGACCCCAAAACTACAATTGCGTCAGCTGGGAAAAAGCACGGCGCCATAAAGGCGCCGCTAGGCCGAAGGAGCAATCACGAAAGGCCTGTAAGATGGGGGAAATCTTTACTGATGGCATTCCTTGTCGGCCATCATTAGCTTGTGCTCTCGAATCATTTGACCCAGCACGTCGTCTACCAGCTTGTCATGCTTTTCCATCCAGGCCAGATGCTCTTCGGCAGACATGTTTGGCGCGGGATGTTCGTTGTGCAGCTGGCTCATGATGTCTTCGAGCATGTTCATATGCTCCTTCATGTGCACATGCCGCTCGCCGACCGGGGCCTTCTCCGCCTGGATCAGCACGGCTTCTGCTTTGTCGCGCATCTGCTGGATGCGCTCGAATACACGGTCGCTGCCCCCTTCGGCCCAAGCCATGGAAGACAGCAGTAGCGAACCAACCAGAAGCAAAGGTTTCAGCGATTTCATGGGCAGTCTCCATCAGTGCAAACTATGGCCGGCACCTCTGCTTTTGGTCTGTCGAGGGCCGAGAGCACAACCTAGTACTCATGCTTGCACCCTAGACAAGCCACCCTGTCAGTGAGCTGAAGTCAGAATTACATTTTCGTAAGCTTCTGGTTGGGGCCGCGGTTTGCCTGCAAACTCAGGCCACCCGACTTTTGGAGTCTGCACACATGAAACTACTGGTAGCTGAAGACGAACCCAAAACCGGTACGTACCTCCAGCAAGGTCTCACCGAGGCTGGGTTCAATGTCGACCGGGTTATGACCGGTACAGATGCCCTTCAGCATGCACTTAGCGAAGCCTATGACCTGCTAATTCTGGATGTAATGATGCCTGGGCTGGACGGTTGGGAAGTGCTGCGCATGTTGCGCGCAGCAGGAAAAGACGTCCCCGTACTGTTCTTGACGGCACGCGATGGTGTGGAAGACCGCGTTAAAGGGTTGGAGCTGGGTGCGGACGACTACCTGATCAAGCCATTTGCTTTCTCAGAGCTTCTGGCCAGGGTCAGAACGCTGTTGCGCAGAGGTAATGGTTCGCCGACGCAGACCACCATGAAAATTGCCGATCTGGAAGTCGATCTGATGAAGCGGCGTGCGATCCGTGGCGGGAAAAGAATTGACCTGACCGCGAAGGAGTTTTCACTGCTGGAACTGCTACTGCGCCGGCGCGGCGAGGTGCTCCCGAAGTCGCTGATTGCCTCTCAGGTTTGGGACATGAATTTCGACAGCGACACCAATGTCATTGAGGTTGCGGTACGCCGGCTACGCGCAAAAATCGATGACGATTTCGATCTCAAGCTGATTCATACCGCCCGCGGCATGGGATACATGATGGATGCGCCGGAGTGAATATGAAGCACCTTTCGCTGACAGCACGCATGAGCCTGATGTTCATGTCCGCGGTAATTGCAGTCCTGACGGTAGCAGGGCTGAGTTTCAATATGCTCAGCCAGCACCACTTCAAGATGCTGGATCGGCAGGCCCTGGTGGAGAAACTCGAATCCGCCAAACATATCCTCAACAATGCTCGCGGTGAAGCGAGCCTTTCGGAAGAATTACCGCAGTTGCGAGCCTTGCTGGGAGCCCATCAGGATCTGGCGGCCACTATCCTGGCCAGTGACGGTTCTGTACTGTTCTCCGACCCCAGAGCAGTCGAAGTACCAGAGCGTTTCAGACGTGAAAATGAGCAGAGCATGTGGGAGTGGCAGAACGGCCAACACATGTACCGCGGCATGACGGCGCAAATCTCGGTAGCCGATCAGGCTGAGCCGCTCACAGCTTTGCTGATTCTTGACGTCACCAATCACACACACTTTTTCGACACGCTGCAACGATGGTTCTGGATTGGATTGGTCATCAGTGCCCTGTTCAGTGCCGCGCTCGGCTGGGTGGTTGCTCGCAGCGGCCTTAGGCCTCTGCGGCAAGTCACTCATGTGGCCTCCGGGATGTCCGCTCGCTCGTTACAGGAACGAATCCCTCTCGAACCAGTGCCGCGGGAACTTCAGCAACTGGTTCTATCCTTCAATGCGATGTTGGCTCGGCTAGAGGATGCCTTCGTTAGGCTCTCCAATTTTTCGGCCGACATTGCCCACGAGCTACGCACGCCCGTTAGCAACCTGATGACCCACACCGAGGTCGTGCTGAGCAAGAAACGCGATATCAATGCCTATGAAGAGAATCTCTACTCCAACCTGGAGGACTTGAAGCGCATGTCTCGGATGATTGATGACATGCTTTTCTTGGCCAAGGCTGATAATGGCCTGATCATCCCCGAGCAGGCCAGGATCGAACTGGCTGACGTAGTCTTCAAGCTGTTTGACTACTACCACCTTCTGGCTGAAGAACATGGCATTGAACTATCGCTCACAGGCACAGGCCAAGTGCTGGGAGATCGGCTGATGCTTGATCGTGCACTCTCCAACTTGCTGTCCAATGCACTGCGCTACACGCCGGCGGGACATACAATTTCGGTTTTGATCCGCGAGACAGCGGGCTCCACAACCTTCAGCATCGAGAACCCAGGGGACACAATCAGCTCAGAGCATCTAGAGAAGCTCTTCGACCGCTTTTACCGGGTTGACCCCGCTCGGCGGGAGGGAAGCCCGAGCAATGCCGGGCTCGGTCTTGCCATCACCCGCTCCATCATTGAGGCTCACAAAGGCCGCATCTGGTGCACCTCAGCCGCTGGCCTCACGGGCTTTCACATCGAATTGCCCCATTCCAGATGATGCCGGTCTGGCGGTAAGTAGGCTACAGCTAACCGCTAGCCCAACTTGACAGGGTGGGTGCAGGTGCAATTCGACTGAGCGCAGATTGCATTCGCCATCCAGATAGGCAACGAGCGGTGAGCTGACACTAGAGCCCCCCATTCGTTCTCGGGTAGTAGCTTATGAAGTTTGGAAACGGCATCACCCACGCTTGCTTCACCGCAAT
>NZ_JAOCLK010000051.1:0-29232 GCF_029845265.1 Ectopseudomonas oleovorans | reverse complement strand
GCCAGCTTCTGCCTCTGCTTCCTGAAAAAAACCGTCCGCCAGGACGGGGTTTATGGAGCGGTTACTCCGCCTCAGCCTTGGCAATCAATTCCGGAGCAGCCAGCCCGCGAATGCCTCGCCCTTTGTCGGCAGCTTGCTCAGTGCCGTCTTGACCTCCTGGCAAAGCGCACGGGTGATCCGGGGTACATGAAGGTCGCCGTATAGCTCAACGAAGCGCGTGACCGGGGCGCCAAACTCGGAGATGGTCTTGTTGGTGCTGCGGGTATCGCCATCGGTCAGGCGCTTGTCATCCGCCCATTTGCGGAAGACTTCTGAAAGCCTGGGGCCGCTCAGCTTGTTCTCTGCAACCTTCTGCTCCACCGCGAGTGGCTTCTCAACGAACGGAAGTTCCATGGCTTCTCGCCAGTCACCTGCAAAGCGCGCCAGTGCCATCCTGCAGAGGTCACACCAGCGGCTGTAGAACGCATCCACCAGAGACCTGTAGGCGGGCTCAGAGGCATCAGGAACAGGCAAATGGTGCTCAGCCAGCACCGACTTCATGACCCCTTCTACAGCGTTCTGGCGAGACTTGTAGCTGCTGCTATCGACAACATCACAGGCAAGCTGGACACCGGTGGCGTCATCGCCATCAAGAGGCTGGATCAGAAAATCGGTGAGATCCTCCGGCTTGCCTTCCCATGACTCAAGCACAGCTTGCGCCCACCTATCGGCGAGCTTGGGGGCATCAGAGGCTAGAACTCGTGGACGGCCAGCGAGTTGCTCTCTGGCTGGGAAGAAGATGTCCTCACAACGGATCAGCTCCGATGCGAAACGAGGACGGGCAGTGGCGAAGTCTCGGGTTCTGAGTGAGACCTTCCATTCGCGCTTACCGATGATCTGTCAGATGTCTTCGGGGACTTCACGGCAGAGGTAAAAAATCCCCGAACGAGGATGCTTCCACGGCTTGGTCATGACGTGCATCTGTACCACCCTTCTGTACCTATGGGATCAGAAAGGCGTCTAGCTGAAACAAAAAAACCCCTGATTCTCTAAGAAAATCAAGGGCTTATTGAAAGTGGCGGTGAAGAAGAGATTCGAACTCTTGATACGGTTTCCCGTATACACACTTTCCAGGCGTGCTCCTTCAACCACTCGGACACTTCACCGGATCTCGACGTTTTAGCGTTTACCCCGTCGAGGCGCGCTAATGTAGTCGAATGTTTTCCCGATGGCAAATTTTTTTTAAAGGATTCATGCGCTTAAGAGCGAAGCGGGTTTTCCTCGCGCTTCTCGCAGGGCTGCTCGTCGAAGCGAATGTGGCCGAACAGCAGAAAACCCAGGGACATGAGCAGACCCAAGCCGAATAGCAGCAGCACGCCGGATGGGCTGCGCAGGTAGAGGGTTTCGCTGAGCACGACCGATGCCAGCAGCAGGCCGGTCACAGTGACCATATAAAGGATGGAGTAGAGAGTGTTCATGGGGCAGCTCCTTCGGTTCGCTGCTCACCTTAAAGGCCTGGCTTTGCGTTCGACCAATTGCCATCCGGCATCGCCGCGATAGGCAAAAACACTGACCAGCCAGTCAGCCGCGGCGCTTTACCAGAGCGCTTCGGCTGAGTACCTTCTGCCAACATTCGCCCCCAAGGCTCCAACAAGGAAAACCGCCATGAGCGACCTGATCAGCTATCAACTCGAAGACGGCATCGCCACCCTCACCCTGAGCAATGGTAAGGTCAATGCCATCTCGCCTGACGTGATCGCTGCGTTCAATGCCGCCCTCGACCGCGCCGAGCAGGATCGCGCCATCGTCGTCATCACTGGCCAGCCGGGGATTCTTTCCGGCGGCTATGACCTGAAGGTGATGACATCCGGCCCGCAGAATGCAATCAACCTGGTGGCTGCTGGCTCCACGCTGGCGCGACGCATGCTTGCCCACCCCTACCCGATCATCGTCGCCTGCCCGGGTCATGCCGTGGCCAAGGGTGCTTTCATCCTGCTGTCGGCCGATTACCGTATCGGTGTGGAAGGTCCGTTCAATATCGGCCTGAATGAAGTACAGATCGGCATGACCATGCACCACGTCGGTATCGAACTGGCCCGTGATCGTCTGCGCAAGTCGGCGTTCCACCGTTCGGTGATCAATGGCGAGATGTTCGACCCGGCTGGCGCGGTAGAGGCCGGCTTCCTGGACAAGGTGGTGCCGGCCGAGCAATTGCTGGCTACCACTCAGGCGGTGGCGCAGCAGATGAAGAAGATCAACATGACCGCGCACAAGAACACCAAGCTGAAGGTGCGCAAGGCGCTGCTGGAAACCCTCGATGCCGCCATCGAAATGGACAAGCAACACCTGCTGTAAGCACTCGGTACCCCATAAATGAAAAGCGCCGCTTCCGTTTAGGTCGCGGCGCTTTTTCTTTGCGCGTCTCGCCAATTACCCCGCCGGCGAATGTCGGTGCGCGCGGCGCACCCAACGGGTCAGCCGGAATAATCCAGGGCCGTCCAGGCTCGGCTCAGGCCTTGCGCGAGCACGCAGCCGGGCTTGCTCAGTTGCTCGTTGAAGGCGGCCGGCAACAGCGTGGTTTCACCCTCTGCAGCACCATGGCGCTCGGTCAGCCACTGCAGCTTGCCGCAGTTGGGCGTTTCGATCACGTAACTGGCGGCAATGTTGGAGTGATGGCTGGGTAGTCGAATCACATCGAGCACTATGCCCGTCTCCTCGACACGCTGGCCATCGGAGACCAGCACGGCCCAGGCCTGCTCGCCCTCGATCACTAGATAGGCACCGTTGGCCTGTGGCCGATCAATCTGCGGTTGCGCGCAGCCGCTCAGCAGGGCCAATAGCACAATCGTCATCAGCATCTGTTGCATTGCCAATACCCCCCTCGCAAGGCGCCCACCTTCAGGTGGTGGACGGGTTGTTGTCGCCTAAGTGAGGCCAATATCACTCAATACTGTTTATTTGTACAGTATTTTTCGATTAGGCTATATCGCAGGTAAATGATCGATTGCACAGGAGCGCCATCATGCTGGACGTACTGCAGCTAAAACACCGAGTGAACCGCATGCCGCTGGAGCGGGTACACGAGATGGTCGAGGATCTGCAGCTCGAGGGCATCGTCACCGAGAGCCGCACCCCTTTCAATCGTCAGCACTTCAACACCTGCTTCGCCGAGATCGAGGCGCTGCTGCAGCGCGCCGGCTACCATCGGCAACTGGATGTGGTCGGCTATCAGGGGCTGGCCTATGCGCTGTTCGATCCAGCTCGCTGGGAAGCCGTCGAAGTGCTGCGCTGGCTGCGCGACTTCGTCGAGGAGGCGCGCGTTCAACCGGCATCCTGAGCCTACGATACGAACCAAAAAGGCTCAGCGGCGCCCACTCATGCACGGCATTGGCTCAGAAGCATGTGGGGTGAGCTGAGCGTGCGCTCGCTCCACACACTTCAAAATCTTCTCAGAACACAGCTGCAACTTATTGATCCTAAACAGCTAGCCTCTGGAAAGCCGGCATCCGGCCCCTACCTGTCAGGTGCCACATGCCGCTACTCGGCCGCTGTGCACGAAAGCTGGCAAGCCCCTTGCTAAGTCCCTGTCAACCATCCTGCGTAGCACGCCAACGGCGGCGGGCCGAGGATCACGGACAACGGCGTCCGTCAGGTCACCTTCCTCTCATCGAGGCGGCCTGGCGTACGCCGTTTTTGTTTATGCGCCTGACAAGGATTAAACTCATGACCGATCGTGATTCGAACAAGCCCCTGGCCACCAGCCGCCGCAATTTCCTCAAGCAATCCATCGCCCTGGCCGGCGCCGTGAGCGGCATCGCCGCACTCGGCCTGTCGGCGCCGGCTTCGCTGCGCAGTGCAGCCTGGGCGGCCGGCTCCGACGCGCCGGAAAAAGCCGCGCTGAACGTCGGCTTCATTCCCCTGACCGATTGCGCTTCGGTGGTGGTCGCCGCCACCCAGGGTTTCGGCGAGAAATACGGCCTGACCATCAACCCGAGCAAGGAGGCCTCCTGGGCCGGCGTGCGCGACAAGCTCAACACTGGCGAACTGGATGCTGCTCATGTGCTCTACGGCATGATGTACGGCGCTCAGCTCGGCCTGGCGGGGCCACAGCGGGACATGGCAGTGCTGATGGGGCTGAACCAGAATGGCCAGGCCATCACCCTCTCCAAGCAACTGCGTGAGGCCGGTGTGACCAACGGCGCGCAACTGGCCGAACACGTGAAGAAAGGCGGCAATCCGCTGACCTTCGCCCAGACATTCCCAACTGGTACCCACGCCATGTGGCTGTATTACTGGCTGGCCAGTGTCGGCATCAACCCCATGAGCGATGTGAAGACCATCGTCGTGCCGCCGCCGCAGATGGTCGCCAATATGCGTGTCGGCAACATGGATGGCTTCTGCGTCGGCGAGCCCTGGGGCGCGCGGGCGATCTTCGACAAGATCGGCTTCACCGCCACCACCACCCAGCAGATCTGGCCGGACCACCCGGAGAAAGTGCTTGGCACCACCCGCGCCTTTATCGAGCAGTATCCCAATGCCGCCCGCGCGCTGATCATGGCGATTCTCGATGCCAGCCGCTTCATCGAGGCCAGCGAGGAGAACCGCAAGAGCACCGCCAAACTGATTTCCGGCAAGGCCTACGTCAACGCGCCGGTGCAGGTGATCGAGCCGCGCTTTCTCGCCCAGTACGAGGACGGCCTCGGCAACAGCTGGAAGGACGAACATGCCATGGCCTTCTGCAAGGACGGCAGCGTCAACTTTCCCTATCACTCCGACGGCATGTGGTTCCTCACCCAATTCAAGCGCTGGGGCCTGCTCAAGGATGCGCCGGATTACGCCGCCGTGGCCGCGCAGGTCAACCAGACCGCGCTCTACGCCGAGGCTGCCAGCGCCCTCAAGCTGGCGGTGCCGAGCAGCCCGCTGCGCAGCAGCACATTGATCGACGGCGTGGTCTGGGATGGCAGCAATCCAGCCGCCTACGCCGACTCCTTTACCATCAAAGCCTGATCGGAGGTCGATATGAATGCGCCCCTGAAAACGCCTCTGCCGCACAGCGTCAAACCGCGCTTTTCGCCCACGGCCCTGCTACCGAGTGTCGAAACCCTGGGCAACCTGTGCAAGACCAGCATCGCGCCGCTCCTCGGCATTCTCGCCTTTATCGGCTTCTGGTCGTTGCTGGCGCAGTACAGCGAGGGCCTGCCCGGCCCCTTGAGCACCTGGCAGGCCGCCCTGGTGCTGTTCGCTGATCCTTTCTACGACAACGGCCCCAACGACATGGGGATTGGCTGGAACATCCTCAACTCGCTCGGCCGCGTCGGGGTTGGCTTCGGCCTGGCGGCGCTGGTGGGCATTCCCCTGGGGTTCGCCATCGGCCGTTTCGCCTTCCTCGCCGGCATGCTCGCGCCGATCATCAGTCTGCTGCGCCCGGTCTCGCCGCTGGCCTGGCTGCCTATTGGCCTGCTGGTGTTCGAGGCGGCCGGCCCGGCGTCGATCTGGGTGATCTTCATCAGCTCGATCTGGCCGATCATCCTCAACACCGCCGCCGGCGTGGCCAGCGTGCCGCAGGACTACCTGAACGTGGCCCGCGTGCTGAAGCTGTCGGAGTTCAAGGTGCTGACGCGCATCCTGTTTCCCGCCGTGCTGCCGCACCTGATGACCGGCATCCGCCTGGCCATCGGCGTGGCCTGGCTGGTGATCGTCGCCGCGGAGATGCTCACCGGCGGCATCGGCCTGGGCTTCTGGGTGTGGGACGAATGGAACAACCTCAACGTCGAGCACATTCTCATCGCCATCATCATCGTCGGCCTGGTTGGCCTGGCGCTGGAGCAGATGCTGCTGTTGATCGCCAAACGCTTTGACTACGCAAGCTGAAGAGGCGCGTTCGGCCAACTCGTAGCCCAATGAGATGCAATCAGGGAACGCGATCTCCGTTTCCCCGAATTGCATTGGGCTACGCGAGCTTACAAATCAGTTTAACAGTAGACGCCAAGTCTTTGTTTTAAATGAAAGTGTCTCTGATTAAATCCGGGGCACGGCGCCAGAACGGGAGAACTCCGATGGACAAATTCGTGGAGCTGACCGCTGTCAGCAAGCACTTCGACACCAAGAAAGGCCGCTTCCAGGCACTGGCAGACGTCAACCTGAGCATCGCCCGCGGCGAGTTCGTCGCGCTGATCGGCCACTCCGGCTGTGGCAAGTCGACGGTGCTCAACCTGATCGCCGGCCTGCTCGATGCCAACGAGGGCGGCCTGATCTGCAACGGTCGCGAAATCGACGGCCCCGGCCCGGAGCGCGCCGTGGTGTTCCAGAACCACAGCCTGCTGCCGTGGATGACCTGCTTCGGCAATGTGCACCTGGCAGTGGAACGCGTGTTCGGCGAACACGAGAACAAGGAGCAGCTCAAGGCTCGTACCGAACAGGCGCTGAACATGGTTGGCCTGGCGCACGCCATGCACAAGCATCCCAACGAAATTTCCGGGGGCATGAAGCAGCGGGTCGGCATCGCCCGCGCCTTGGCCATGGAGCCCAAGGTGCTGTTGATGGACGAGCCGTTCGGTGCCCTCGACGCCCTGACCCGCGCGCACCTGCAGGACGAGCTGCTGCGTATCGTCGGCGAAACCCAGAGCACGGTGGTGATGGTCACCCATGACGTGGACGAGGCCGTATTGCTGTCCGATCGCATCGTGATGATGACCAACGGCCCGGCCGCCACTGTCGGTGAAATCCTCACCGTCGAGTTGCCTCGTCCGCGTGATCGACTGGCTCTGGCCAACGACCCGCAGTACCACGCCTATCGCACCTCCGTGCTCGAGTTCCTCTACCAGCGTCAGCAGCGGCCTGCCGCCTGAGTACCGGCAACCGCTCTGGCTCAAGGGCTGGAGCGGTTGAACCTCTGGCTCATCGCAGGGACGAACGAATGTCCTCAACTGACAAGCAGAGAATCCCGTGCTCGACCTCAGCACCTGGAATCTGTCGATTCCCACCGAACCGACGCCCATCACCATCACCACCCAGCGCCTGAACAACGGCTACGAGAGCCGTTACTTTCGCCGCAATGCCGACGGCAGCGTGACCTTCTGGGTACCGGTCACCGGTTCGACCACGCCCGAGCCCGCTATCCGCGTAGCGAACTGCGCGAAACCCAGCACGACGGCACACTCGATAACTGGCTGCATGCCAGTTCGGACAGCTATCTCAGTGCCGTGCTGCAGGTCGACCAGGTGCCCAGCCGCAACAAGGTGGTGATCGGTCAGATCCACAGCACCGATGTGCCGGGTAGTCAGAATGATCCGCTGGTCAAGCTGCAATACCACTACCGCCGTGGCGTCGGCCGCCTGGAACTGCTGCTGCGCGACCAGCCAGGCGACACTGCCGTGCAGAACATCCTGCTGGCGGAAAACGTGCAACTGGGCGAACGCTTCGGTTACGACCTGCGTATTACACCCAGCGGGCTAATGCTGATCAGTTAAGCGCCGACTGCCTACGATGAGTCCCCTCGCCCCTCTGGCGAGCCATGTTCGGAGAGGGGTAAATGGCCGTTTCGCGGTATTTCGGCCCTCTCCCCCAGCCCCTCTCCCGTAAACGGGAGAGGGGAGCCAAACGCGTACAGCCTTAACTGACTGGCATTACCCAGCGGGCGCCTTGGTGTCAGTGTCAACAGCAGCGAGGGTGATACCGGCTCCTTCTACCACCAACTGAGCAGCAGTTGGCGTGACCAGTACCTGTACTTCAAGGCCGGCGCCTACATTCAGGACAATTATGGCGAGGACGACGAAGGCGGCCGCGTCACCTTCTTTCACCTCAACAGCCTGCACCGCTGAGGTATGAGGCGGCTTACAATCATCGCCTTCCTTTTGCGATGACTCGACCATGGCGCGCCTGACCCTCGACTTTCCCGAAGACCAGTACTGCTACAGCACTCACCTGACCGTACGCGTCACCGACATCAACGGCGCCAACCACTTGGGCAACGACTCGATGATCTCGATGATTTCCGAGGCGCGCGCCCGCTTTCTCTTCGAGTTCGGCATTCAGGAAACCGACGGCAAGGGTATCGGCATCATCGTCACTGACCAGGCCACCACCTACCGCGCCGAAGCCCATGCGCGCGACCAGTTACTGTTCGAGGTCGGGGTGATGGACTTCAACCGCTATGGCGGCGATATCACCTTCCGCATCACCCGTCCGGCCGATGGTGCGCTGGTGGCCATGGCCAAGTCCGGCTTCGTGTTCTTCGACTATCTGCAGTCGAAAGTGGTGCCGATGCCGGAAGCCTTCAGCGTCAAGTTCCCCAAGGTCAATCGGCTCGACTGACTCCAGGTTTCCGATACTTCAGGGCTGCGGGCGTACAGACACCAGGCAAAACTTGCACAGTTATTGCTGCCAATACCGTGACACTTCGCCATTCATCTGCTACGCCTAGGTCAGAACAGAAAAAGGGGGGATCGAGGATGACCGACACCTACCACCGTGCCCGTCAGGCGGGGCTGCTGAGCAATCTGCTGGCACTCGCCCTGCTGACCGCGCCGCTACCCACTCACGCAACCAGCGTTAGCCAACTTTCCAGCGTCCAGTCTCAAGCCTCTCTCAGCACGCAGCGATCGCCCCATTCGGGGGCATAGACGGCGCAAGCGCCTCGTTTTACGGCAGTACTGCGCGTACTGAAAGTGCGTAACGCCTGATCCCAGAGCCTCTGCCCGGTTGGCTCGGCTCTTGCTTGTTCCCTCTCAGCAGGTAGCCAACGGCGGCCACCTCCCTCACGACAACGACGTCGCCTCATCCGGCCTTCATGGCCTGTGGTGAAGCGGCGTTTTTTTTTCGTGTTCGCCCCAGTGACCGGGGCCGGCGCAGGCATCGCGATCCGAGCCTGTACCGCAATCGCGCAAACCTGCTGTGGCTTCGGCCGCAGGGCTCTGCACCAAACGTGCACGGCCTTCCCGGCAGGCGCGGCCGCCGTGTCCACGACCATGGTTCGCCGCGCCTGGCCGGGCTCCTTCTCGCTGATGAGGTGATCGATGAATACAAGTTTCTGGAAAGCCGGCCACGCCCCCACCCTGTTTGCTGCCTTCCTCTATTTCGACCTGAGCTTCATGGTCTGGTACCTGCTCGGCCCACTGGCGGTGCAGATCGCTACCGACCTCGACCTCAACGCCCAGCAACGCGGCCTGATGGTGGCCACGCCGATTCTCGCCGGCGCCGTGCTGCGTCTGCTGATGGGCTTTCTCGCCGACCGCCTGTCGCCAAAGACCGCCGGCCTGCTCGGCCAGGTGGTGGTGATAGTCGCGCTGTTTTGCGCCTGGCAGATCGGCATCGGCAGCTACGAGCAGGCGCTGCTGCTCGGCCTGTTCCTCGGCTTCGCCGGCGCGGCGTTCGCCGTGGCCCTGCCGCTGGCCTCGCAGTGGTACCCGCCGGAGCACCAGGGCAAGGCCATGGGCATCGCCGGCGCCGGTAACTCCGGCACCGTGCTGGCAGCGCTGTTCGCCCCCGGCCTGGCCGCGCTGTCCGGCTGGCAGAACGTGTTCGGCTGGGCGCTGATCCCGCTGCTGGCGACCCTGGTGATCTTCGCCCTGGTGGCCAAGAATGCGCCGGAGCGGCCCAAGCCCAAGGCCTTCGGCGACTACCTCAAGGCCCTCGGCGATCGCGACAGCTGGTGGTTCATGTTCTTCTACAGCGTCACCTTCGGCGGCTTCATCGGCCTGGCCAGCGCCCTGCCCGGCTACTTCAGCGACCAGTACGGGCTGAACCCGGTGACCGCCGGTTACTACACCGCCGCCTGCGTCTGCGCCGGCAGCCTGCTGCGCCCGCTGGGCGGCGCTCTGGCCGACCGCATCGGCGGCATTCGTACACTGCTGATGATGTATACCATCGCCTCGCTGTGCGTTGCCGTGGTGGGCTTCAACCTGCCCAGCGCGAACGCCGCCCTGGCCTTTTTCGTCGCCGCCATGCTCGGCCTTGGTGCTGGCAATGGCGCGGTGTTCCAGCTGGTACCGCAGCGTTTTCGCAGGGAAATCGGCGTGATGACCGGGTTGATCGGCATGGCCGGCGGCATCGGTGGTTTCTTCCTCGCTGCAGGCCTGGGCACCATCAAGCAACACACCGGCGACTACCAGCTGGGCCTCTGGCTGTTCGCCAGCCTCGGCGTGCTGGCCTGGATCGGCCTGCATGGGGTCAAGCAGCGCTGGCGCACCACCTGGGGTAGCGCCGCGGTGACCGCCGCACGGGTGTGAGCGAGTTCTCGACGACCGGCCACACTCCGTAGGGTGCGCCGCGCGCACCAGCGATTTGCGTCGAACCTGGTGCGCACGGCGCACCCTACGGTCCAAAGATCTACGGAAACCGCATCATGGCCCTGCAACTGAGCATCGGCGAAACCAGCGCCACCGGCCCGCGCAGCGAGAACCAGGACGCCCTGCGTGTGGTTACCCCGGCGCCAGCCCTGGCCGCCAGCAAGGGCTACCTGCTCGGTCTGGCTGATGGTGTCAGCCAGTGCGCCGACGGCGGCCTGGCCGCACGCGCGACCCTGCAGGCGCTGGCACTGGATTACTACTCCACCCCGGAAACCTGGCCGGTGCAGCACAGCCTGGACCGCCTGCTCATTGCCCATAACCGCTGGCTGCAGGCCAATGGCGGCGGCCAGCCGCTGCTGACCACCCTTACCGCCCTGGTGCTGCGCGGGCGTCGCTACACCCTGGCGCACATCGGCGACAGCCGCGCCTACCTGTGGCGCGACGGCCAGCTGCTGCGCCTGACCGAGGACCACGTTTGGGAACAGCCGGGCATGCAGCACGTGCTCAAGCGCGCCATGGGCCTGGATCAACACCTGGTGGTGGACTACCGCGACGGCGAGCTACAGGCCGGCGACCGTTTCCTGCTGGTCAGCGACGGCGTCTGGGCCTGCCTCAACGACAAGCGCATCGGCGAGTTGCTGCAACGAGACGATGACGCCGAAGTGATCTGCCAGGCGCTGGTCGACGAGGCGCACCACGCCGGTAGCCAGGACAACGCCAGCGCCCTGCTGGTGCACGTCGAGCAGCTCCCAGAAGCCGCGCTGGCCGACACCCTGGCCCAGCTCGAACATTGGCCGCTGCCGCAGCGCCTGCGTGAAGGCCAGGAGTTCGAGGGCTGGCAGGTCGAAGGCCTGCTCGGCGAATCGCGCCAGTCGCTGATCTACCGGGTGCGCGATGCTGACAACCTGCCCTGGCTGCTCAAGACCCTGCCGCCCAGTCGCGCCGGCGAGGAACAGGCCGGCCCGGCGCTGTTGCAGGAGGAATGGTTCCTGCGCCGCGTCGCCGGTCGCCACTTCCCCGAGCTGCATGCTCTGCCGCAGCGCCAGCATCTGTATTACGTACAGCGCGAATATGCCGGTCAGACCCTGGCCGCGCGCCTGCAGCAGCATGGCCCACTGAGCCTGGCCGACTGGCAGGACCTGGCGCCGCGCCTGATCAAGGCGCTCGGCCTGTTGCACCGGCGCAATATCATCCACCGCGACATCAAGCCCGAGAACCTGCTGCTCGGCGACGACGGCGAACTGCGCGTGCTCGACTTCGGCCTGGCCTACTGCCCGGGCCTGACCCGCGACGAGGCCCACAGCCTGCCCGGCACGCCCAGCTATATTGCCCCCGAAGCCTTCGCCGGCAGCCCGCCCAGTGCGCAGCAGGATCTCTACGCCGCGGGCGTGACGCTCTATCACCTGCTCACCGGACACTATCCCCATGGCGAAGTCGAAGCCTTCCAGCACCCGCGCTTCGGTCAGCCGGTGCCGGCCAGCCGCTACCGCCCGGACTTGCCTGCCTGGCTCGATGAGGTGTTGAGCCGCGCGGTAGCCGCAGCCCCAGCGCAGCGCTTCGAGACCGCCGAGGAGTGGCTGCTGGCACTGGAAAGTGGCGAGCGCCAGTCCCTGAACAACCGCCCACGGCCGCTGCTGGAGCGCGAGCCGCTGCTGGTGTGGCGCAGCGTGGCGCTGGTGTCGCTGCTGCTCAACCTGCTGCTGGCGTTCCTGCTGCTCAAATAGCCAACCCCGCACCAAAGCAGCGCAAAACGCCTCTCAACGGTGCATAAACCCAACCTACAGCGCCAGCCAAGTGACTGAAAAGCCTGAAAAACCGTGACCTGATCGAGTTGGCACAAGGGCTGCATTCACAACTACCACAAACCACATAAAGCGCGACCTTCAACGACGAAGGCTGCACTTCCCGGTAGAACGGGACCTGGACAAAGGCGTCCTCGCTAGGTGACTAGCGGGACGCCTTTTTTGTTTTTTATGGCCTGCCATCCCTGGCGGCCACTCTTCGAGCCGTCGCGGAGCGACGTTAAAAATTGCTCCCGACAATTTTTTCGACCGTGATTTTTCTTCAGGAGATGGCCGGCATGCAAAAACTCAAGCTGGTGATGATCGGCAACGGCATGGCGGGTGTACGCACCCTCGAGGAGCTGCTCAAGCTCGCCCCCGATCTCTACGACATCACCGTGTTCGGCGCCGAGCCGCACCCCAACTACAACCGCATCCTGCTCTCGCCGGTGCTGGCTGGCGAACAGACCTTCGAGGAGATCGTGCTCAACGATCTCAACTGGTACGCGGAAAACGACATCAAGCTGCTGCTGGGGCGCAAGGTGGTCAAGATCGACCGCAAGAAGCGCCTGGTGATCGCCGACGATGGCAGCGAGGCCGAGTACGACCGCCTGCTTATCGCCACCGGCTCCAACCCCTTCATCCTGCCGATTCCGGGCAAGGACCTGCAGGGCGTGATCGGCTATCGCGACATTGCCGACACCCAGATGATGATGGACACCGCCAAGACTCATAAGCACGCGGTGGTCATCGGCGGCGGCCTGCTCGGCCTGGAAGCGGCCAACGGCCTCAAGCTGCGCGGCATGGACGTCACCGTGGTGCATATCGGCGACTGGCTACTGGAGCGCCAGCTCGATAGCACCGCAGGCCGTTTGCTGCAGAAATCCCTGGAAGACCGCGGCCTGAAGTTCCTCCTGCCCAAGCACACCGCTGAACTGCTGGACAACGGCGAAGGCCGCGTCTGCGCGGTGAAATTCAAGGACGGCGAAGTGATTCCCGCCGACCTGGTGGTGATGGCCGCCGGCATCCGCCCCAACAGCGAACTGGCCGAGAGCGCCGGCATCGCCTGCAACCGCGGCATCCTGGTCAACGACACCCTGCAGACCTATGACCCGCGCATCTATGCCATCGGCGAGTGCGCCAGTCACCGCGGCATCGCCTATGGTCTGGTGGCGCCGCTGTTCGAGCAGGCCAAGGTCTGCGCCAATCACCTGGCCCAGCTCGGTTTCTCCCGCTATCAGGGCTCGGTGACCTCGACCAAACTCAAGGTCACCGGTATCGACCTGTTCTCCGCCGGCGAATTTATGGGCGGCGAGGGAACGGAAACGATAACGCTGTCGGACCCCATCGGCGGCGTGTACAAGAAGCTGGTGATCAAGGACGACGTGCTGGTCGGCGCCTGCCTGTACGGCGACACCGCCGACGGCGGCTGGTACTTCCGCCAGATCCGTGAGAATCACAACGTCAGCGAGATCCGCGACCACCTGATGTTTGGTGAAGGTGCCATCGGCGACGTCGGCCATCAGGGCGCCGACAAGACCGCCAACATGCCCGACAGCATGGAAATCTGCGGCTGCAACGGCGTGTGCAAGGGCACCATCGTCAAGGCCATCCAGGAAAATGGCCTGTTCTCGGTCGACGAGGTCAAGAAGCACACCAAGGCCGCCAGTTCCTGCGGCTCCTGCGCCGGCCTGGTCGAGCAGATCCTGATCAGCACCGTCGGCGGCGCCGCCGACGTCAAGCCCAAGAGCGAGAAGGCCATCTGCGGCTGCAGCGACCTCAACCACGGGCAGATTCGCAAGGCCATCCGCGAGCAGCACCTGACGTCGATGGCGCAGACCATGGCCTTTCTCAACTGGAGCACGCCCAACGGCTGCGCCACCTGCCGCCCGGCGCTCAACTACTACCTGATCTCCACCTGGCCGGGCGAGGCCAAGGACGACCCGCAGTCGCGCCTGATCAACGAACGCGCCCACGCCAATATCCAGAAGGACGGGACGTATTCCGTTGTTCCGCGTATGTGGGGCGGCGTGACCAATCCCTCCGAGCTGCGCCGCATCGCCGACGTCGCCGACAAGTACAACGTGCCCATGGTCAAGGTCACCGGCGGCCAGCGCATCGACCTGTTGGGGATCAAGAAGGACGACCTGCCGGCCGTGTGGAAGGATCTGGACATGCCCTCCGGCCACGCCTACGGCAAGTCCATCCGCACGGTGAAGACCTGCGTCGGCAGCGAGTTCTGCCGCTTCGGCACGCAGAACTCCACCCAGCTGGGCATCGATCTGGAGCACGACCTGTTCAACATGTGGTCACCGCACAAGGTCAAGCTGGCGGTCTCCGGCTGCCCGCGCAACTGCTCCGAGGCCGGCATCAAGGACGTCGGCATCATTGGTGTGGACTCCGGTTTCGAGATGTATATCGGCGGCAACGGTGGGATCAAGACCGAGGTGGCCGAGTTCTTCGTCAAGGTCAAGACCGCCGAGGAAGTGCGCGAGTACAACGCCGCCTTCCTCCAGCTGTACCGCGAGGAGGCCTTCTACCTCGAGCGCACCGTGCACTACCTGCAGCGCGTCGGCATGGAACACATCAAGAAGGCGGTGCTGGAGGACGAGGCCAACCGCAAGGCCCTGGCCGCACGCCTGCACTACGCCCTGTCGTTCGAGCAGGACCCGTGGAAGGAACGCATCGAGACGCCGCAACTGAAGAAAGAGTTCGACACCATCAAGGTCGTGCAAATCGAGGAGGCCACCGTATGAACTGGCTGGATATCTGCGCCCTGGAAGAGATCAACGTGCTCGGCTCGCGCATCATCGCCGGGCCGAAAGGCGATATCGCCATCTTCCGCACCAGTAACGATGAAGTATTCGCCCTCGACGACCGCTGCCCGCACAAGGGCGGCCCGCTGTCCCAGGGCTTGATCTACGGCAAGCGCGTGGCCTGCCCGCTGCACAACTGGCAGATCGAGCTCGAATCTGGCGATGCCGTGGCGCCGGACGTCGGTTGCGCCCACCGGCACGCGGCCAAGGTCGAAAACGGCCGTGTGCTACTGGCATTCGCGCAACGCAACTAGCCCGCCTCGTGGGAGGCGCTTCAGCGGCGACGGTCGCGGCTGAAGCCCCTCCCACCAGAACTTCCCCGCGCCTCAGGAGCTCCGAACATGGCCAGCCCCACGCAAATCACCGCCTCCACCTGCTGCTACTGCGGCGTGGGCTGCGGCGTGCTGATCGAGCACGACGGCGAGAAGATCCTCGGCGTCGCCGGCGACCCCAGCCACCCGGCCAACTTCGGCAAGCTTTGCAGCAAAGGCTCGACCCTGCACCTGACCGGCGACCTCGACGCCCGTGCCCTCTACCCCGAGTTGCGCCTGGGCAAGGGCCTGGCACGTTCACGCACGGACTGGGACAGCGCCCTGGACCACGCCGCGGCGGTGTTCGCCGAGACCATCCGCGAGCACGGCCCGGACAGCGTGGCCTTCTATATCTCCGGCCAGTTGCTGACCGAGGACTACTACGCCTTCAACAAGTTGGCCCGTGCCCTGGTCGGCACTCATAACATCGACTCCAACTCGCGCCTGTGCATGTCCAGCGCGGCGGTCGGCTACAAGCGCAGCCTCGGCGCCGACGCCCCGCCCTGCAGTTACGAAGACATCGAGCGAAGCGACTGCCTGCTGATCGCCGGCTCCAACATGGCCTACGCCCACCCGGTGCTGTTCCGCCGCCTGGAAGAAGCCAAGGCTCGCCGCCCCGAGATGCAGATCATCGTCATTGATCCGCGGCGCACCGACACCTGCGAGCTGGCCGACCTGCACCTGGCGATCCTACCCGGCACCGACGTGGCGCTGTTTCACGGCATCCTGCATATCCTGCTGTGGGAAGGCTGGATCGACCGCCGCTATATCGACGCCCATACCGAAGGCTTCGAGGCGCTGAAGAACCTGGTGCGCGACTACAGCCCGGCGGCCACCGCCGACATCTGCGGCATCAGCCTGGACAGCCTGCAGCGCTGCGCCGAGCTGATCGGCCGTGCGCCCTCCTTCCTCTCGCTGTGGTGCATGGGGCTCAACCAGTCCTCGTCTGGCAGCGCGAAGAACAGCGCGCTGATCAACCTGCACCTGGCCACCGGGCAAATCGGCAAGCCCGGCGCCGGCCCCTTCTCGCTGACCGGCCAGCCCAATGCCATGGGCGGCCGCGAAACCGGCAGCCTGAGCAACCTGCTGCCTGGCCACCGCGAGGCTGGCAATGCCGAACACCGCGCCGAAGTCGCTACCTACTGGGGCGTCGACGCCCTGCCGGAGACGCCCGGGCTGTCCGCCATCGAGCTGTTCGATGCGGTGCACGACGGCCGTATCAAGGCGTTGTGGATCGCCTGCACCAACCCGGCCCAATCGCTGCCGAACCAGAACAAGGTGCACGAGGCTCTGGCCGCCTGTCCCTTCGTCGTGGTGCAGGAAGCCTTTTGCACCACCGAGACCTGCCGTTACGCCGATCTGCTGCTGCCCGCCGCCAGTTGGGGCGAGAAGGAAGGCACGGTGACCAACTCCGAGCGCCGCGTCAGCCACGTACGCCGCGCCGTGCCAGCGCCCGCAGAGGCGCGGCCCGATTGGTCGATCACCTGCGACTTTGCCCGTCGCCTGGAAACGCTGCTGCGCCCCGGCCTGCCCAGCCTGTTCGATTTCGCCGACAGCGAAGCGCTGTTCGAGGAATACAAGCACCTGACCGCCCAGCGCGACCTTGACCTCTCGGGGCTGAGCTACGCGCTGCTGGATAACCTAGGTCCGCAACAGTGGCCGTTTGCACCTGGCGCGCGCCAGGGCACCGCGCGGCTCTATGCCGACGGCCGCTTCCCCACCACCAGTGGGCGCGCGCAGTTCCATGCCGACCCGTATCGCGCGCCGAAGGAAAAACGCGAGGCGCGCTATTCGCTCACCCTCAACACCGGCCGCCTGCGCGACCAGTGGCACGGCATGAGCCGCACCGGCACCGCCGCACGCCTGTTCGGCCATGTCGAGGCCGCCGTGCTCGGCCTGCATCCGGATGAGCTGCGTCGCCGCCGCCTGCAGGACGGCGATCTGATCAAGCTGCGCAGCCGTCGCGGCAGTCTGATCCTGCCGGTACAAACCGACGAATCGGTGCGCCCCGGTCAGGCCTGGCTGCCGATGCACTGGGGCGACCGCTTCCTCAAGGGTTTGGGCACCAACGTTCTGACCCAGCCGGCTTTCGATCCGTTATCCAAACAACCGGAGCTCAAGCATGCTGGTGTTGAGGTGGACAAGGTCGAGCTGCCCTGGCAACTGTTCGCCCTGGTCGAAGGCGAGGTGCAGAGCCGCTTCGAGGCCCTGCGCCCGCTGTTCGAGGACTTCGCCTACGCCAGCCTCACCCCCACCGGTCGCGAGCGCCCCGCTCTGCTGATCCGCGCCGCCAGCGCCGTGGCGCCGCAGCCCGAGCTGCTGGCGCAGATCGACCGCCTACTGCGCCTGAACCAGGGCCCAGTGCTGGCCTACGACGACCCGCGCCGCGCGGTGGGCAAGCGCGTTCGCATCGAGGACGGTCGCATCGTCAGCATCCGCCTGGCCGGCGAAACCGCTGCCAGCGAATGGCTCAGAAGCCTGTGGCTGGATGGCCAGGCCGACGCCGATCTGCGCCGCTGGCTGCTGGCCCCCCTCTCCGTGCCGCCGGGCAACGCCAGCGCCAACACACGCGGCAAGACCCTGTGCAACTGCCTGAACGTCAGCGAAGGCGCGGTGTGCGCCGGCATCGAGCGTGGCCTGGATCTCGATGGCCTCAAACAAACGCTCAAGTGCGGCACCAGCTGCGGCTCCTGCGTACCCGAAATCAAACGCCTGTTGGCGCAACAGTCCACTGCAGTGAACGCATGAATTGATCGCAGAGCGTCCCCGAATCCGTTCCCGCGCCGGAGCGTGGGAACCAGCGGCAAACGCCGGCACGTGACACGAGAGAGGTGGTGAACATGAGCGCAAAAGTCTGGCTGGTAGGTGCTGGCCCTGGTGATCCCGAGCTGCTGACGCTCAAGGCGGTCAAGGCGCTGAATCAGGCCGAGATCGTGATGATCGACGATCTGGTCAACCCGGCCGTACTGGAGCACTGCCCCGGCGCGCGTATCGTCTCGGTGGGCAAGCGCGGCGGTTGTCGCTCCACCCCGCAGGCCTTCATCCATCGCCTGATGCTGCGCTATGCACGCCAGGGCAAGTGCGTGGTGCGCCTCAAAGGCGGTGATCCGTGCATCTTCGGCCGCGGCAGCGAGGAAGCCGAGTGGCTCGGCGAGCACGGCATCGAAGTGGAGATGGTCAACGGCATCACCGCCGGGCTGGCCGGTGCCACCAACTGCGGCATTCCTCTGACCCTGCGCGGTGTGGCCCGTGGCGTGACCCTGGTCACCGCCCACACCCAGGACGACAGCAGCCTGAACTGGGCGGCACTGGCCCAGAGCGGCACCACATTGGTGGTCTATATGGGCGTCGCCAAGCTGGCGGACATCCAGATCGGGTTGCTCGCCGGCGGTATGCGCGGCGAAATGCCGGTAGCGATGATCGAGAACGCCTCGTTACCCGAGCAACGCGAATGCCGCAGCAGCCTCGCGGCCATGCAGCATGACGCGGCAGCATTCGCCCTGAAGAGCCCGGCTATTCTGGTGATCGGCGAAGTCGTCCGCGCCAGCAGCTCGCTCAGCATGCCCCAGCGTCTGCATGCCTGAGCGCTACGCAGTCATTGCCTGCGATTCGCTGCGAGGCGCAGCTCCAACACCTGGGTAAATCGACGCGGTGTGGCTGGCATTGCCCATTGCGGGCTTTTATCCCAGAAAAAAGAAACCCGGCCGAAGCCGGGTTTCTCTTACAGCACCAGAAGCATTACTGCTGGATCTGGGCTTCTACTTCAGCTTCAACGCGACGGTTGATGGCGCGGCCGGCGTCGGTGGCGTTGTCGGCTACCGGGCGAGTTTTGCCGTAACCAACAGCGTTCACGCGGCTGCCGTCTACACCGTACTGGTTGACCAGCACGTTACGTACAGCGTTGGCACGACGCTCGGACAGACCCTGGTTGTAAGCGTCAGAACCGATGGAGTCAGTGTGACCTTCAACGGTGGTGGTGGTCTGCGGGTACTGGTTCATGAAGTCAGCCAGGTTCTTGATGTCGCCATAGCTTTCTTCTTTGACGCGGTCCTTGTCGAAGTCGAACTTGACGTCCAGTTCAACGCGAACGGTTTCCAGAGCCGGCTCCGGAGCAGGCTCAGGCATCGGCTCGGGTGCAGCAGCTACGACCGGAGCCGGAGCAGGCTTGCTGCCACCACCGAAGTTCAGACCAACACCCACGCCAGCTTGCCACTCGGTGTCGCCCTGGTCGATGTTGTACAGAGCGTCAACGCCAGCACGGGCGTAGAACATTTCGGTGAAGTAGTACTTGGCACCAGCGCCAGCGATGGCCAGGGTGGAGCGGTTGCGACCACCGCCGTTGGCATCACCGATGCTCTGATGGCCGAAACCGGCAGAAACGTAAGGACGCAGACCAACACCCGGCTGACCGAAGTGGTAGATCGCCTTCAGGTCGGTCAGGTTGCCCTTGATGTTCTTGCTGCCGCGAGAGCCTTCGCCGCGCAGGTCATGGTACTCGCCATAGGACAGCGCCAGCTCGACGTCGTCGGTCAGGTAGTAGCCGATGCTGCCACCGAACAGGTTGCCTTCGTTGTGCGCGTAATCACGCTGAACGTCGGTGAAGTAGCGATTGACGAAGCCCTCCACCTCGACAGCGCCTTGGCCTTGCGCCAGCGCGCCGAAGGAGGTTGCGGCAACGAGAGAGCCAATGACTACGCCCAAGGTGTTTTTTACTTTCATCCGTTAAATCCCCATCTTGGTGGTTAATAAGTCGCCGTTAACTTCAGGCGGCAGCTTGGCAGCGATTCTATCAGGGTTCGCCACTCCCTTAGTAGTCGGCAAGCTGAACTAAGTTTCGGAAGTGTCCGAAAATTTATCCCGCAACCGATCCAAAGCGCGCTTGTAGCGCATCTTCGTTGCGCTCAAGCCCATGTGCATGATGTCGGCAATCTCTTGAAATTCGAGCTCTGCGACAAATCGTAGCACCAGAATCTCGCGATCGATCGGGTTGACGTGAACCAGCCAGCGATCCAGACCGCCTCGCTCCTCGACTTTGGGTGTCTTGTCGTCGGAAGCTTCTTCGAGCGGATCCAAACTCAAGGCGTCAATCAATCGACGCTTACGCCGCTCTTTTCGATACTGAGTAATGCATTCGTTATAGGTGATGCTGTAAAGCCAGGTCTTGAACTTGGATTTACCCTCAAAGTTCTTTAGGCCATAGAGAACCTTGAGCATCACCTCCTGACAGACATCGTCAGCATCCCTTTCGTTCCCTAAATAACGCGCACACACGTTAAATAATGTGCGCTGGTAGCGTCTCATCAGCTCTTCATAAGCACGAGTGATATGAAACAGCTCGTCGTGGGCGCGTGCCACCAGCTCTTCATCGGTGAGCTCGCGGGGGTCGTAGCGCGTTGGCAGGGCTTGAGCTTTGTTCAAAACGAGTCGGGCCGACAGTCAGGACGAAAAGTGCCCGGCAGGTCACACCTGCCGGGCAGCTGCATAAAATAACAGATTGCCGTCAGCGACTGTTCACGCGTTGCTCGAGCATCACTCGATTTGCCACCGATACCAGCTCACCGGTATCAGTCAACAGGGTGGTTTTCACTGTGCCGATCTCTTCGATCTGGCCTTCGACCTCACCCACCTGCACATGTTGCCCGACCTGATACAGCTCGCGCACATAAATGCCAGCGAGAATCTGGCTGGCGATATCGCGGCTGCCCAGGCCCAATGCCAGCGCGACCGCCAGGCCAACGGAGATCAGCACGATGGCGATGACGTTGTTGAGCAGGTCGGTCTTGATTTCCAGCTGACCGATGGCCACCGAGATGCTGATGATGATCACCAGGCCTTGTGCCACACGTCCCAAGCCGTTGGCATACTCCAGGCCGACGCCTTCGGCGGCGCCACGCACCAGGCTGCTGACCAGTTGCGCCAGGAGCACGCCAGCCAGCAGCACCAGCGCCGCGCCGAACACCTTGGGCAGATACAGCGCCAGCACGTCAAGGGTCGCGGAAACACGTTGCAGACCGAGCGATTCAGCGGCAGACACCAGGAAGATCAGCAGCACGAACCAGTAAACGATCTTGCCGATCAGGGTCGATACCGACGCATGAATGCCGACGCGCGCCAGCAGCTTGGTCAGGCCGGTACCGGTCATCAAACGATCCAGGCCAATCTTGCCGAGCAGCTTGGACAGCAGCGTGTCGAGCAACTTGGCCACGACAAAGCCAAGCAGTACCAACACCAGCGCCACGAACAGGTTGGGAATGAATCCGGCAACCTTGCTCCACAATGCGGTCATCGCGGAGATCAGGCTTTGGGTCCAGGGATCGAGTTCCATTTCAGTCAGCCTTATCAGCAGAAGCAGAGGATTGGGTACGGCGCGAAACCGGCGCGACATGCGCCGAACCGTTGTTCAGGGCGATCATCAGGGCCTGCGCCCAGTGGCCTACCAGGCTGAACAGGTCACCCGCGCCGACCTGGCGGTTGGCGGTCTTGAGAACCCGGTGCAGGCAAGCATCGTCGTCATGGCTGGACGACGAGGACTTGAGCAAATCGCGTAGAGACTCTTCAAATGGATCGTGCATGCGCACCTCACGGGATGTCACGGCTAGACGCAGTAGCCGGCGGATGAGTCACACATCACAACCAGCGCCAGCGGCGGAAAAGTAGCAGTTGGCCCAGCGCCAAAAGGATCATCAGGCCGCAGGCGACAAAGAAACCGAGCGGGCTTTCGGCGCCAGGAATGCCGCCAACATTGATGCCCAGCAGACCCGTGAGGAAGGTCAGCGGCAGGAACATGCCGGCGATCACGGTAAAACGGTACATGATGCGGTTCATCCGCTCTGCAAGGCGCTGATTCTCAGCTTCGAGTACCAGGCTGACGCGCTCGCGCAACAGTTCGAGCTCTTCGAGATAGCGCGTCAGACGGTTGTGCAGTTCGTTCCAGTAGTCGTCGTCATCCTCGACGAACCAGGGCTGGCGACTGCGCATCATCTGCGCGTACAGGTCGCGCTGCGGCGCCAGGAAACGCCGCAGCCCGGCGGCGCGGCGGCGCAGCTGCAACATCAGGCTGTGATCGGGACGATAGCGCTCGTCAGCGTCCAAACGATCCTCTTCGACATCGAGCTGATCACTCAACTCGGCGATCAGGTCATCGACGCGGTTGGTCAGGTGCCGCGCCAGCTCCAGCAGCAGCTCGGAGGACGTGCGCGGCCCCTTGCCCGCCAGCAGATCGGCAATCAGCGCATCGGTCGCCAGCAGCGGCCGCAGGCGCAGGGAAATCACCCGACGGGCATCGGCAAAGATGCGCACCGAGACCATGTCTTCCGGCTCGGCGCCCGGATTGCGATTGATGCCCCGCAGAAACAGCAGCAGTTCATCGCGCGGCAACGGCAGCAAGCGTGGCCGGGTGTTCTCTTCCAGTAGCAGATCACAGCTGAACTCATCCAGGCCACTGTGCTCGCGCAACCAGTGCTGCGCCGGGGCCTGACTACGATCCCAGTGCAGCCACAGGCTTTCCTGCTCGCTCAGTTGCAGGCCATCCAGTTGCTCGCGGCTGATGCTGCGCGCACCACCACGGCCATCGAGCACGAAGGCATGCAGCAGTGCCGAGTCCTGATCCACCATCGGGTTATTCCGGCATTTCCAGGGCTTGCGGAGAGACGATCACACCGTTGTTGTCGGCATACAGGTAGTCGCCCGGCTTGAAGGTCACACCACCAAAGGTAACCGGCACGTTCAGATCACCGATGCCGCGCTTGTCGGTTTTCATCGGGTGACTGGCCAGCGCCTGCACACCCAGGTTGGTCTGCGCGATGACATCAACATCACGGATACAGCCGTAGACCAGGATGCCCTCCCAACCATTTTTGGCCGCTTTCTCGGCCAGCATGTCGCCGAGCAGCGCACGACGCAGCGAGCCGCCACCATCGACGACCAGCACCTTGCCCTGGCCTGGCAGATCGACCTGTTCCTTGACCAGCGAGTTGTCCTCATGGCACTTGATGGTGACGATTTGGCCACCAAAGGAATCACGGCCACCGTAGTTGGCGAACATCGGCTCGACGACCTGAACCAACTCCGGGTAGGCATCGCACAGATCAGGGGTGATGTAGTGCATGGCAGAACTCCTTTCGACAATGAATGAACGACAGGCAAGTGGAAGATCAGGAAATGACCACTACCAAACGATGCGTCACATCTTACCGCCAAGCACTCGCCGAAGAAACGTTACGATAGCTCAGACACCCGCAACGGCGGCCTGCTCGGTGAACTCTACAGGCAGTCGCAGGTATTGCAGCCAGTATTCGGTCAGCGGCCAAACTTCGCGCTGCGCCTCTTTGCTGACCAACATTTCAATGTGCCCGAAATCGCTGCTGAAGCCTTTCTCCTTACCCAACAGTAGAAAGTGCCTCGGCGCGCTACTGCATTGCTCCAGAAGCTTGCGACAGGCCCAAGCAGGATCATCGAAATCGGCAGCAGCTGCCACGGCCATAAGCGGTACGCTCACCTCAGCGAGGCCTGCCCACCAGTCCTTCCGCCCATCACCGAATCGCCCGAACAGCCTGAGCCAACGTAGAACTTCCAGCGCCAGCCCGATAGGTTCATCTTCAGGGCCGCGCTTCAGGCGCCGGCCGGACAGGTAAGGAAAGGCGCGCAGCAGTAGACGCGCGCCCCACTCTATCGGAGGTATCTTCAGCGGCCAGTAGCTGCGGCTGACCTGACTGCCGAACAACGCAACCGAGCTGGCACGCGACTGATCGAGATAACCACCACCCAACGCAGCCGCCAGGATCACCCCGCCTAGCGAGTGGCCAATCCAGTGTGCGGCCTGCCCGGTCTGCTCGAATAGGAAATCGGCGATGGCCGGTACGTCGTAGTGCACATACTGCGCCACGCTGTTGTCGCGATAGCCTTCATTGCGCGGCGAAAGGCCGTGGCCGCGCATTTCGGCGATCCACACGTCAAACCCCGCACGCGCCAGATAGGCGCCAAGGCCGATGCCCTTGGGCGAGTACCAGAAACGTCGGTTGGAAAAACTGCCATGCAGCAACACCACAGGCACGCCGCGCGCACCTTCGGCATCCGCCAGCCCTACTCGCGTTAACGCCAGCTCTACACTGGAATCCGGACTGTTGTTGGGCTTCAGGCGATAGACGTCTTCACTGAGATCGCCACGTAGCTCGGCACTGATCAGCGCGACGGGGAAAAGCTCACTACTGCTTTGCATGGATCGGAAAACCGCAATGGCGCTGTGCCACAAAGAAGAACGAAACCCATAAAAAACCGTCGGAGCGACGTTCAAATCGCTGGCGACGGCTTCGCGTGACTACCCAGAAAAAAGGCGGGATCAACCCGCCCTCTTTCCGCGTCAGCTACTGCTCTCAGGCAGGCTGCGCCTCGGCCAGGAAGAACCAGGTGTCGAGGACCGAATCGGGGTTCAGCGAGACGCTCTCGATGCCTTGCTCCATCAGCCACCTGGCCAGATCCGGGTGATCCGAAGGGCCCTGACCGCAGATGCCGATGTACTTGCCGGCCTTGTTGCAGGCAGCGATGGCATTGGCCAGCAGCTTCTTCACCGCAGGGTTACGCTCATCGAACAGGTGGGCAACGATGCCGGAGTCACGGTCCAGGCCCAGAGTCAGCTGGGTCAGGTCGTTGGAGCCGATAGAGAAGCCGTCGAAGAACTCGAGGAACTCCTCGGCCAGAATGGCGTTGGACGGCAGCTCGCACATCATGATGACCTTCAGGCCGTCCTGACCACGGGCCAGGCCATTGCTGGCCAGCAGCTCGACCACTTGCGAGGCCTCACCCAGGGTACGCACAAACGGTACCATGATCTCGACGTTGGTCAGGCCCATCTCGCCCCGCACCTTCTTCAGCGCACGGCATTCCAGCTCGAAGCAGTCACGGAACGACTCGCTGATGTAACGCGAAGCACCGCGGAAGCCCAGCATCGGGTTCTCTTCTTCCGGCTCGTACAGCTTGCCGCCGATCAGGTTGGCATATTCGTTGGACTTGAAGTCCGACAGGCGCACGATGACCTTCTTCGGCCAGAAGGCGGCGGCCAGGGTGCTGATACCCTCAACCAGCTTCTCGACGTAGAAGTTGACCGGATCACCGTAGCCGGCGATGCGTTTCTCGACGCTGTCCTTGATCTCCGGCGGCAGGCTGGAGAAGTTCAGCAGCGCCTTCGGGTGCACGCCGATCATGCGGTTGATGATGAACTCCAGACGAGCCAGGCCAACACCTTCGTTCGGCAGTTGAGCGAAATCGAAGGCGCGATCCGGGTTACCGACGTTCATCATGATCTTGAACGGCAGATCCGGCATGGCATCGACCGAGTTCTTGCGGATGTCGAAGCCCAGCTCACCCTCGAAGATGAAGCCGGTATCGCCTTCGGCGCAGGAGACGGTGACACCCTGGCCATCCTTCAGCACGCTGGTAGCATTGCCGCAACCAACCACGGCCGGAATACCCAGCTCACGGGCGATGATCGCCGCGTGGCAAGTACGGCCGCCACGGTTGGTGACGATGGCGCTGGCACGCTTCATCACCGGCTCCCAGTCCGGATCGGTCATGTCGGAGACCAGCACGTCACCCGGCTGCACCTTGTCCATTTCGGACACATCGTGGATCACGCGCACCTTGCCGGCGCCGATGCGCTGACCGATGGCGCGACCTTCCACCAGAACGGTGCCCTTCTCTTTCAGCAGGTAGCGCTCCATCACGGTAGCGCTGGAGCGGCTCTTCACGGTTTCCGGGCGGGCCTGCACGATGTACAGCTTGCCGTCGTCACCATCCTTCGCCCACTCAATGTCCATCGGGCGACCATAGTGTTTCTCGATGATCAGTGCCTGCTTGGCCAGCTCGCTGACCTCGGCGTCGCTGATGCAGAAACGCGCGCGCTCGGCGCGGTCGACTTCTACGGTCTTCACCGAGCGACCAGCCTTGGCTTCGTCGCCGTAGACCATCTTGATCGCCTTGCTACCCAGATTGCGACGCAGGATTGCCGGACGGCCAGCCTCCAGAGTCGGCTTGTGCACGTAGAACTCGTCGGGGTTGACCGCTCCCTGCACCACGGTCTCGCCGAGACCGTAAGCACCAGTGATGAACACCACGTCACGGAAGCCCGATTCGGTGTCCAGGGTGAACATAACGCCGGCGGTGCCGGTTTCCGAACGCACCATGCGCTGCACACCGGCAGACAGGGCGACCAGCTTGTGATCGAAGCCCTGGTGCACGCGGTAGGCGATGGCGCGGTCGTTGAACAGCGAGGCGAAGACTTCCTTGGCGGCGCGGATCACGTTGTCCACGCCACGGATGTTGAGGAAGGTTTCCTGCTGGCCGGCGAAGGAAGCATCCGGCAGGTCTTCGGCGGTAGCAGAAGAACGCACGGCCACGGCCATGTTGTCGTTGCCAGCGCTCATGGTGGCGAAGGCTTCACGAATCTGCTTGTCCAGCTCGGCGGGGAACTCGGCGTCCATCACCCATTGGCGAATCTGCGCGCCGGTCTTGGCCAGGGCATTGACGTCATCGACATCCAGGGCGTCGAGCGCTGCGTGGATCTGCGCATTCAGGCCGCTCTGCTCGAGAAAATCGCGATAGGCCTGAGCCGTAGTGGCGAAACCGCCGGGAACCGAGACACCGGCGCCGGCCAGGTTGCTGATCATCTCGCCGAGGGATGCGTTCTTGCCCCCCACATGCTCAACATCGTGATTGCCGAGCTTATCGAGGGAAACTACGTACTCTACCAAGGTGATCTCTCCACTAACTGTATTGGAAAAGCTCAGCGGGCTGCGCAATGTCGAACGACCGAGGTCGCGCGATTGTGGCCTTGCCCTTGAATAAGTAACAATGCCAGAACCCGTGGGCCCCGGCGAAAAACGCGGCCTATCATAGCCAAGAATCGAACTCAGCTTAAGGCCTTTGGCGCAAATGAAACGAACCGCTTTCTTCATCTCCGACGGCACCGGCATCACCGCCGAAACCCTGGGTCAGAGTCTGCTCGCGCAGTTCGAGAACATTCAGTTCACCAAACTCACGCGCCCTTATATCGACAGCGCCGATAAAGCGCGCGCCATGGTACAACAAATCGATGCCGCCGCTGAAAGGGACGGTGTGCGTCCGATCATCTTCGACACCATCGTCAATCGCGATATTCGAGCCATTCTCGATACCGCCAATGGTTTCATGATCGATATCTTCTCGACCTTTCTCTCGCCGCTGGAACAGGAGTTGAGCTCGCACTCTTCCTACTCCGTCGGCAAGTCGCACTCCATCGGTCAGCACTCCAACTATATGGAGCGTATCGAGGCGGTGAACTTCGCCCTCGACAATGACGACGGCGCCCGCACCCACTATTACGACAAGGCCGATCTGATCCTGGTCGGCGTATCACGCTGCGGCAAGACGCCCACCTGCCTGTATATGGCCATGCAATATGGCATTCGCGCAGCCAACTACCCGCTGACCGAAGACGACATGGAGCGCCTGCAACTTCCGGAGTCGCTGAAAAAATACCGCGACAAGCTGTTCGGCCTGACCATCGATCCAGATCGCCTTACCGCCATCCGCCATGAACGCAAGCCCAACAGCCGCTACGCCAGCTTCGCCCAATGTGAGTTCGAGGTGCGTGAAGTGGAAAGTCTGTTCCGTCGCGAAAATATCGCCTTCATCAACTCCACGCATTTCTCGGTCGAGGAGATTTCGGCCAAGATCCTGGTGGAAAAAGGTGTTGAGCGACGCCTTAAATAACCACCATAAGCTCATGTTTCAAAAGTGAAAAGGCTCGATACTTCGAGCCTTTTCTAGTTTCAGCGGTTAGAAGCTGCCACCGGCACACGCACCCAGCCCTCCATGAGGATGCGCGCACTGCGGCTCATCACTGCCTTGGTCACTGCCCACTGACCATCGACCAGACGAGCCTGTGCACCAACCCGCAAGGTGCCGGACGGATGGCCAAAACGCACCGCCTCACGCTCGCCGCCGCCAGCGGCCAGGTTGACCAACGTACCCGGTATCGCCGCCGCCGTGCCGATGGCCACCGCACAAGTGCCCATCATCGCGTGGTGCAGTTTGCCCATCGACAGCGCGCGCACCAGCAGATCGACATCGCCAGCTTTTACATCCTTGCCGCTGGATGTGCGGTAATCCTTGGGCGGACTGACGAAGGCGATCTTCGGGGTGTGCTGACGTGTCGCAGCCTCCTCGGCCGTCTTGATCAGCCCCATGCGCAGCGCACCAGCGATGCGGATCTGCTCGAAGCGCGCCAGTTGCGCCGGATCGCCATTGATGGCCTCGCGCAGCTCGGTGCCCTGGTAGCCGATGTCCTCGGCATTGACGAAGATGGTCGGGATGCCGGCGGTGATCATGGTCGCCTTGAAGGTACCGATGCCCGGCACTTCAAGATCATCGACCAGATTGCCGGTGGGAAACATCGAACCGCCCTCCTCGCCATCATCAGATGGGTCGAGGAATTCCAGCACGATCTCCGCCGCCGGGAAGGTCACCCCGTCCAGTTCGAAGTCACCGGTTTCCTGCACCTGGCCACCCGTGACCGGTACATGGGCGATGATGGTTTTCTGGATATTGGCCTGCCAGATACGCACTACGCAGGTGCCGTTGTCGGGAATCCGTGCGGGGTCGACCAGACCGGCATGGATGGCGAAGGCACCTGCCGCGGTGGACAGGTTGCCGCAGTTGCCGCTCCAGTCGACAAAGGCCTTGTCGATGGAGACCTGACCGTAGAGGTAGTCGACATCGTGATCGGGCTGACTGCTTTTCGACAGGATCACGCACTTGGAGGTGCTCGACGTGGCGCCGCCCATGCCATCGATATGCGCCGAGTACGGATCGGGGCTGCCGATCACGCGCATGAACAGCTTGTCGCGCGCCTCGCCGGGCACCTGGCAGCGCTCGGGCAGATCCTGCAGACGGAAGAACACGCCCTTGCTGGTGCCGCCACGCATATAGGTGGCGGGTATTTTCACTTGCGGCAGATGAGCCATGGGTGCAGTCCTGAGTAGCCCGGATGCAATCCGGGAATGATGGTGCTGGTTTTCCCGGATTT
>NZ_JAOCLK010000050.1:0-29366 GCF_029845265.1 Ectopseudomonas oleovorans | reverse complement strand
CCGTTCGGCGGTCTGCCGCCTCTGGCGGCAAGCCCTCAAACGTCGCAGCCAGCGTAACCGGCTCCAGTGGTCACGCTTTGGTCGTCTCGCAGACATCTACATACCGAAGCCCAGAATTGCACACCCCTATCCGGAGGAACGCTTCGCGTCACGAACCTGAGGCAGGAGCCGTATGCGGTAGTTCCGCACGTACGGATCTGTGCGGGGGGCGGCAGGTAACTGCCGTCCCTACCGCGACCTATATATCAACTGATTAGCGCAAAACGGCAACAGCCCCTAGGCTCCATAGGCAGCCTGTTCGGCATGTGGGCACGTCTATGTGCCTTGTGCGCCTTGACAGCGTTTCTGTCTAGTACACACTTTGCAAAGACTTGCAAAACTTCCGCAATCTCGCACAGATGAAGGAGCGTGGAGAAGGTGCGATGAAAACCGGCCATCTATTGATCCTTACGCTCGATGAGTTGGCCGCCTATTTGAAGATCGGTAAACGAGCACTATATAGACTCGCCGCGAAAGGCGAGATTGATCAGTGGATTGCCGATCAGACGCAAGCCAGCACGAATAAGGAGGTGATGCGCAAACGTGCACAGCAGAAATCAGCCGAACAGGACTTGTCGAAGCCGCGCGATGTTCGTCTCAACAGGCGAACGAGTTAACTGAATCTTCTCTATTTGGAGGTGTGACATGGATATTGACTTCAAGAAGTTGGCACCCTGGAACTGGTTCAAGAAGGAGCAGGAGGAGCAGCAAACCGCCTCTTCCGCTCTGCCAGTGCAGCGCAATGATGTCCCAGTGCCAGGAGGAGCGGTCAGTCCGATCTTGCAGTTGCATCGCGAGATTGATCGTCTGTTCGATGATGCCTTTCGGGGATTTGGATTTCCTGCACTGGCCGTTCCGCGCTTGCCAGCCGACTGGCCGGGCATGCTGAAGCCGGCCCTGGACATCCAGGAAGGCGACAAACAGTACAAGATTGCTTTGGAACTTCCCGGTGTTGAGGAGAAGGATATCCAGATCACCCTCGACAACGACGTGCTGGTAGTGCGTGGTGAGAAGCGTCAGGAGCAGGAAAAGAAAGAGAGTGGCTTTCACCGCATCGAACGCTCCTATGGCAGTTTCCAGCGCGCCCTGAATCTGCCAGATGATGCCAACCAGGATACGATCAAAGCCAATTTCAAGAACGGAGTGCTGACGATCACCATGGACAAGCGTGAGGTCAGTGCACCAAAACAGGGGCGTTCAATCCCGGTCAATAGCTGACGCCATCAACCAACTCTTTCATATCGAAAGTGATCAAACGCCCGGCGTGGCACTGTGCCATACGGTGCCTCGCTGTCTCTCTAAGTTAAGGAGTGTCAGCATGGCCAGAAAACAATGCCAAGTCTGCGGCCAGCCCGCCACGGTGCGGGTGGAAGCCAATCTCAATGGTCGTCACAGCACCATGCTGCTCTGTGACGATCATTACCGCCACCTCGTGCGCCAGCAGAAGCGCAGCGTTTCTCCGCTGGAAGCCCTGTTTGGCGCGCGCAGCGGTCTGTTTGAGGACTTTCTGGGCAGCGACTTTTTCCGTATTGGTGACGAGTCGACGACTGTTACTGCCGATACCGATGATGTGGTCGATGCCTCCTTTGGCGAACCGGCTTCGGCGGGATCAGGTGCACAGCGCCGTCGAGGCAGCGGACTCGCTAGTCGCATCAGCGAGCAATCAGAGGCGTTGCTTCAGGAAGCCGCCAAGTATGCGGCCGAGTTCGGTCGTCCGGAAGTGGATACCGAGCACCTGCTTTTGGCACTGAACCACAGCGACGTAATCAAGACCATCCTCGGTCAGTTCAAGATCAAGGTCGATGATCTCACGCGACAGATCGAATCCGAAGCCAAACGCGGTGACCAGCCATTTGAGGGCGAAATTGGTGTGTCGCCGCGCGTCAAGGATGCACTGAGTCGTGCTTTCGTGGCGTCCAACGAACTGGGTCACTCGTATGTCGGCCCGGAGCACTTCCTGATCGGCTTGGCAGAGGAAGGCGAAGGATTGGCCGCCAACCTGCTGCGCCGATACGGCCTCACGCCGCAGGCGCTGCGTCAACAGGTGAGCAAGGTGGTCGGCAAGGGGGCCGAGGACGGGCGCGCTGAGACGCCGACCAACACACCTGAGCTCGACAAGTACTCGCGTGATCTCACCAAAATGGCGCGTGACGGCAAGCTCGATCCGGTCATCGGCCGTGCGCAGGAGATCGAGACCACCATCGAGGTGCTGGCCCGGCGCAAGAAAAACAACCCGGTGTTGATCGGTGAGCCCGGCGTCGGCAAGACCGCGATTGTCGAAGGGCTGGCGCAGCGCATGGTCGCCGGCGAAGTGCCCGAGACGCTGCGCGACAAACGTCTGGTCGAACTCAACATCAACGCCATGGTGGCAGGCGCCAAGTACCGCGGCGAGTTCGAGGAGCGCGTGCAGAAGGTGCTCAAGGAAGTGACCGAGCACCAGGGCGAGATGATTCTCTTCATCGATGAAGTGCACACCATCGTCGGTGCCGGCCAGGGTGGCGGCGAAGGCGGGCTGGACGTGGCCAACGTGTTCAAGCCGATGATGGCGCGCGGCGAACTGAACCTGATCGGCGCCACCACGCTCAACGAGTATCAGAAGTACATCGAGAAGGACGCCGCGCTGGAGCGTCGCTTCCAGCCGGTGATGGTGCCCGAGCCGACGGTAGCGCAGACCATGATGATCCTGCGCGGCCTGCGCGACACCTTCGAGGCGCACCACAAGGTCAGCATCACCGAGGATGCGATCATCGCCGCCGCCGAGTTGTCGGACCGCTACATCACCGCACGCTTTTTGCCTGACAAGGCCATCGACCTGCTCGACCAGGCGGCCGCACGCGTGAAACTGTCGGCCACAGCCCGCCCGGTGGCGGTGCAAGAGCTGGAGTCCGAACTGCACCAGCTGCGGCGTGAGCAGGACTATATGGCCTCGCGCAAGCAGTACGACAAGGCCGCCGAGCTGGGCAAGCACATCGAGGCCAAAGAGGCCGAACTCAAGAAGCTTGTCGAGGAATGGGAACGCGAGCGCGCCTCGGGCAGCGCCGAAGTCAAGGCCGAGCATGTCGCGCAGATCGTCTCGCGCCTGACCGGCATTCCGGTCAACGAGCTGACGGTGGAAGAACGCGAGAAGCTGCTGCATCTGGAGCAGCGGCTGCACGAGCGCCTGGTGGGCCAGGACGAAGCGGTGCGCGCGGTGGCCGATGCCGTGCGGTTGTCGCGCGCGGGCCTGCGCGAGGGCAGCAAGCCGGTGGCCACGTTCCTGTTCCTCGGCCCGACCGGCGTGGGTAAGACCGAACTCGCCAAGGCTTTGGCTGAAACCATCTACGGCGATGAGGGGGCGCTCTTGCGCATCGACATGTCTGAGTACGGTGAACGCCATACCGTCGCACGCCTGGTGGGCGCGCCTCCGGGTTATGTGGGCTATGACGAGGGCGGCCAGCTCACCGAGAAGGTGCGTCGCAAGCCCTACAGCGTGTTGCTGCTGGACGAGATCGAGAAGGCTCACCCCGACGTCTACAACATCCTGCTGCAGGTGTTCGACGACGGGCGGCTCACCGACGGCAAGGGCCGGGTGGTGGATTTCACCAATACCATCATCATCGCCACCTCAAACCTGGGCTCGGACATCATCCAGCGTCGGCTGAAGGCCCGTAGCGCCGCCGGCGAGGAATACGAGAAGACCAAGTCCGAGGTGATGGACGTGCTGCGCGGACACTTCCGCCCCGAGTTCCTCAACCGCATCGACGAGATCATCGTATTCCATGCGCTGGGCAAGGAGGAGATCCGCCATATCGTCGGCCTGCAGCTCGATCGTGTGGCCCGCAACGCCGCCAGCCAGGGCGTGACGCTGACCTTCGATCAGACCTTGATTGATCACTTCGCGGAGGAAGGCTACAAGCCCGAGTTCGGCGCGCGTGAGCTCAAGCGGCTGATCCGCAGCGAGCTGGAGACGGCACTGGCGCGCGAGATGCTGGGTGGCGGTATCGGCAAGGGCGATCACGCCAGCGCCCGCTGGGATGACAAGGCCGAACGGGTGGTCTTCGAGCGCCAGGAGCCACCCGCGAAGCCGGCTGAGCCTGAAAAGCCCGATGCCGCGAACGTGGCCGAGGCACCGCCTGGCGACACGAGCAAGCCTGCGCGCAAGAAGAAGTCAGCGGACGGCGAATCTTGAGCGATGGGAGGCTGTCGTGTCCGACCCCAATGGGCTGACATGGGCAGCCACCCTCGTGTCGCTGGCGGTCGCTGTCCCCACAGCGGGGCACGCGGTCATCTACAAGCGTGACCCTCGATCGGCCACGCTGTGGGTACTGCTGATCGCCTTGTTGCCGCTGGCCGGTTCGCTGCTGTATGGGCTGTTCGGCGTCAACCGTTACCAGCGGCGGGCGCGGCGGCTCTTCCCGGGGGCAGATCCTGCTGCTCGGCAGGACCTCTCACCCACGATGCCCGAGGCTGTATCGCCGCCACTTGCCGGTCTGGCCCACCTGGTGGGACGCGCCACCGGCCAGTCGCTGACCAGCGGCAACCGCATCGAGCCGCTTGTCGATGGCGAGCAGGCCTACCCGGCCATGCTCGCCGCCATCGAATCGGCGCGGTACAGCGTCGCCTTGACCTCGTACATCTTCGACAGCCAAGGCATCGGGGCGCAGTTCGTCGATGCGCTGCGCCGGGCTCATGAGCGCGGCGTGCAAGTGCGGGTGCTGATCGACGACGTGTATGCCCGCTGGACGCCCCGCAGCGCCTACCGCGCCTTGCAGCGCGCCGGCGTTCCGGTGGCGACGTTCAACCCGACATTGATTCCCGCGCGCCTGCATGCCGCGCATCTGCGCAATCACCGCAAGCTGCTGGTGATCGATGGCGAGACGGGTTTCACCGGCGGATTGAACATCTTCAGCACGTATTGGCGGCCCGATGCGCCGGGCCAGGCCTGTCACGATTTGCACTTTCGTCTGCGCGGGCCGGTGGTAGAGCATCTGATGCGGAGCTTCACCGATGATTGGTGCGATACCACGGGCGAACGGCTCAGCAAGGGTTTCTGGGGTGAACCGCCCGTAACGGCTGATGAGCCGGGAACCAGTTGGGCGCGCGGCATCGAGGCCGGTCCCGACGAGGCCCTGGACCGGATGCGCTGGACCCTCATGGGCGCTTTGAGCGCGGCGAAGCATTCGGTGCGCATCTGGACACCTTACTTCGTGCCCGATCAGCCGATGATCGCGGCGCTAAGCACGGCCGCGTTGCGCGGCGTGCGTATCGACGTGCTGACGCCCGCAAACGGCGACCATCCCACGGTGCAATGGGCCGCGCGCGCCCACTACTGGCAGGTGCTGGAGCACGGTGTGCGCATCTTCGAACGGCCTGGCCCGTTCGACCACAGCAAGCTGATGCTGGTAGACGGAGCGTGGTGCTGCCTGGGTTCGGCCAATTGGGATGCGCGCAGTTTGCGCCTCAACTTCGAGTTCAATGTGGAGGTGTACGACACCGCGTTGTCTACGCGGCTGTCATCCCTTTTTGATGCCGCTCGTGATGCGTCGGGCGAGATATCGGCGAAGGCGTTGCGCGCCCGCCCGCTGGCCATCCGCTTACGCGACGGGTTGGCCCGTCTGTTCACCCCCATTCTCTAGCGACACGACTTGCGAGGAACATTGCCCATGGAAAAGAAAGATCAATGGAACATTGGTTACTGGATCGTCGCCGTCCTGTTGCTGCTGACGCTGCAGAACTACTGGCAGGCGGCCAAGACCGTCGAGCCCGTACCCTACAGCGAATTCGAGAAAGCGTTGGCCGAGGGGCGCGTCGCCGATGTGCTGGTGGCGGACCGCACGGTCACCGGGCGCCTGAAATCGCCGGACAGCCGGGGCAAGACCACCATCGTAGCGACCCGCGTCGAACCCGACCTCGCAGATCGCCTGTCGAAATATGAAGTGCCCTATGCCCGTGTGGTGGAAAGCACATGGCTGCGCGACATCTTGTCGTGGATTCTGCCGGCCGTAGCCTTCTTTGGCGTCTGGTTCTTCCTGTTCCGACGCTTCGCTGAGAAACAGGGCATGGGGGGCTTCCTGAGCATTGGCAAGAGCCGTGCAAAGGTATTCATGGAGAAGAATACTGGCGTGACCTTTGCCGATGTCGCTGGCGTTGATGAAGCCAAGGCGGAGTTGGTTGAGATCGTCGACTTCCTCAAGAATCCGCAGGAGTATGGACGGCTCGGGGCGCGCATTCCCAAGGGTGTGTTGCTGGTCGGCCCACCGGGCACGGGCAAGACACTGCTGGCCAAGGCCGTGGCCGGTGAGGCGGCGGTGCCCTTCTTCTCCATCTCCGGATCAGAGTTTGTCGAGATGTTTGTCGGCGTGGGAGCGGCCCGTGTGCGCGACCTGTTCGAACAGGCGCGTGCGCAGGCACCGGCGATCATCTTCATCGATGAGCTGGATGCTTTGGGCCGTGCACGGGGTGTCGGAGGACCGAATGGTGGACACGACGAGCGTGAGCAGACGCTGAACCAGTTGCTTACTGAAATGGACGGCTTCGACAGCTCGGTCGGACTGATCATCCTCGCAGCCACCAACCGGCCGGAGATCCTCGATCAGGCCTTGCTGCGCGCCGGGCGCTTCGACCGTCAGGTGCTGGTGGACCGACCCGACAAGAAAGGTCGCCTGGATATCCTAAAGGTCCATGTCAAGAAGATCACCCTGGCCCACGAGGTAGATCTAGAACAGGTGGCGGCACTGACCACCGGCTTTTCCGGCGCCGATCTGGCCAATCTCGTGAACGAAGCAGCGCTGAACGCGACCCGGCGCAAGGCGCAGGCTGTGGAACTGCAAGACTTCACCGCCGCCATCGAGCGCATCGTGGCCGGCCTGGAAAGGAAGAACCGTGTGCTCAATCCGAAGGAGCGGGAAACCGTGGCCTATCACGAGATGGGACACGCTCTGGTGGCGCTGGCGCTGCCCGGCACCGATCCGGTACACAAGATTTCAATCGTTCCGCGTGGCATCGGTGCACTCGGCTACACCCTGCAGCGGCCCACCGAAGACCGATTTCTGATGACACGTGCCGACCTGGAGCACAAGATCGCCGTCCTCCTGGGCGGGCGTGCGGCTGAGAAGCTCGTGTTTGGCGAGCTGTCCACAGGGGCTTCAGACGATCTCGCGCGGGCCACCGACATCGCCCGCGACATGATTACGCGCTTCGGCATGGATGAGGGCTTGGGGTACGTTGCTTTTGAGGCACAGAGGCCGCGTTTTCTTGATGCGCCTGAACTGGTACAGGGTGGCTGCCGGGTAGCCGAATCGACTCAGACACGCATCGACCAAGCCATCCGTGACATCGTGATGGGTGTGTTTGATCGTGCATACCGAATTCTCGAAATTAACCGAGAAGTGCTGGAGCGGTGCGCGCGCGAACTGCTCGCACGGGAAACGCTGGATGAATACAGCATCCGGCAACTGACGCAAGGGCTACAGCTCGAATCCCCATGTCACAGTGGTCCAACTGCTGGAGCCATTGCTTCCTCTGTGTCCCAGGGAGCCCCTCATGAGTGACAGCCTTCATATCGTCTGCCCACACTGCCAATCCATCAATCGCGTTCCAGCCAACAAACTGGCTGAGCAGCCCAATTGCGAGCGGTGCCAGTACCCGCTGTTCGCCGGAGAACCCATCGAGCTGACCACAGCGACGGTAGAGGACATCACCGATCTCAAGAGGGTCGAGCAGGCGCTGAACTCCATGCGCCTACAGCGAGAAGAGTTGGCCAGCCACGTTCCCGGTATGCTTTACCAATACCGCCTTCGTCCGGACGGCAGCTCGCACTTCCCTTATGCCAGCGCCAAGATGCGGGAAATATACGGGGTTGCACCGGAGGATGTTGTTGAAGATGCCACTCCTGCGTTCGCGGCGCTCCATCCTGAAGACCGTGACCGTGTGCATGAAACCATACAGGCGTCGGGGCAGTCACTCGCGCTTTGGCATGACGAGTACCGTGTGCAGTTTCCAGACGGTCGGGTGATCTGGGTCGAAGGCGAGGCGTCGCCTGAAGCCATGCCTGATGGGAGCATCCTCTGGCACGGCTATATCCATGATGTCACCTCACGCAGAAGATCTGCGGAAGAGCTTCGCCTTGCGGCTAAAGTTTTTGCGCACACAGGAGAGGGCATCCTCGTTACCGACGCTCAGGCCCACATTGTCAACGTCAATCGGGCGTTTTCCGTGATCACGGGTTATGCGCGGGAGGAAGTATTGGGCCAGACACCCCGTCTGCTCGAGTCCGATCGCTATGACGATGAGTTTTATCAGACCGTTTGGCAGGCTCTGCTTGAGCACGACTACTGGCACGGAGAGCTCTGGTGCCGACGCAAGAACGGCAGCCAGTTTGCCGCGCTGCTGACGATCAGTGCAGTCCCGGATATGCAGGGCCATATCGAGCATTACGCAGCCATGTTCTCCGACATCACGGCGCTGAAGGAGAACCAGCAACAGCTTGAACGCGTTGCTCATTACGACCTGCTCACCGGCTTGCCCAATCGACTATTGCTGGGAGACCGCCTTAAGCAGGCCATTCGTCAGACACGTCGGCGTGGCATGCACCTGGCGGTTGTCTTCATCGATCTGGATGGATTCAAGGAGGTCAACGACCAGCACGGCCACGCAGTCGGCGACAAATTGCTGTCCGTCCTGTCCAGGCGTATGACGCAGGTGTTGCGCGAAGAGGATACCTTGGCCCGTCTTGGTGGCGATGAGTTTGTCGCCGTTCTGGTCGACCTGCCGGAAAACTCCTTCAGCCTACCAATTCTTGATCGCCTGATCGAGGTAGCGGCACAGCCCGTACCGATTGGTGACGCACTGTGCGAGGTGAGCGCGAGTATCGGTGTGAGCTACTACCCGCAAGGCGAAGATATCGACGCCGACCAACTGCTGCGGCAGGCAGATCAGGCTATGTATCGCGCCAAGCAAGCCGGCAAGAATCGATATCACGTTTTCGATTCGGAGACGGATCATCAGCTGCGCAACCGTTATGAAGGGTTGGACAGCATAGCGAATGCCCTTGCCAATGGGCAGTTTCTGCTTTACTTCCAACCCAAGGTCAACATGCGCACCGGCGAGGTGCTGGGCGCCGAAGCCTTGATCCGCTGGCAACATCCGGCGCGTGGCTTGTTATCTCCTGCCTCCTTCATACCCATCATTGAGAACCATCCGCTCGGGATTGACGTGGGGAAATGGACCATCGAGGCTGCGCTGACCCAGATCGAAGTTTGGCGCAAGGCCGGCCTTCATGTCCCGATCAGCGTAAATATCGGTGCGCGGCACTTGCTGCAACCGGACTTCATCATGCATCTGCGGGGTATGTTGTCACGACATCCCGGCGCCCAGCCGCAAGACCTTGAACTGGAAATCCTCGAAACCAGCGCCGTGGAGGACTTCGTTCAAGTGTCTCAGTTGATGGCGCTGTGCGAGAGGATGGGATTGCGTTTTGCCCTCGACGATTTCGGCAGCGGCTATTCATCGCTGACCTATCTGAAGCGCCTGCCCGCGCACCTGCTCAAGATCGACCAAGGTTTTATACGCGACATGCTCGAGGATCCGGACGATATCGCCATCCTGGATGCGCTACTGGCACTGGCAAGGTCGTTTGGCAGGAACTGCATCGCGGAGGGAGTCGAATCCATTCAGCATGGTGAAATGCTGCTGCGTCTGGGATGCGAGTGGGGCCAGGGTTATGCCATCGGGCAACCGATGCCGGCGCATGAATTCGAGCAATGGCTACACACCTGGCAGGTACCCTTATCCTGGAAGGGATTCAAACCTGACAGTCGCTCCGCGCTGCCCGTGCCGTTCACATACGCCGACCACCGGGTCTGGATTTCCCAGATGATCGACTATCTGTCAGGCAAGACCCAAGTGCCCCCTCAATCCGAAACACTCCAATACTGGCGGGATCAAAGTGGTCGCCCTACGTTCTTCGGCAAGGATCCTGATGATCCGGTCGATGTCCTGCATCAGAGCATTCAGCAGATGGCTCACGCCCTGAGTGAAATGAAAAAAGCCGGCCGTGACGAGGCATTGAGGGCTGGCATCGACAAGTTGCAACATTTGCAGGCGGATCTGCTGGGATTGCTGCCGCCGGACCAGAAGCCGGATTGATGCCATGCATGGGACGAATGGTTGACGTGCAAGAGGCTGATCCACCCATCGGCGGCGCCACGGGCGCGCAGGGCATATGCCGCTGGGTGGCTTTGCAATTGCCCCGGTGATGCAGGTGTAATCGAGTCGTCTTATCGGACACCCCGTTCCATTAACGTTTCATTGAAAGAGAGAGCACAACGCTTATGCATAAAGAATCTGGCCACACGGCCCTTGACGAGATGCGCTCCCAGTGGCGGTTGATGACGGTTTACGAGCGCTTCGAGCAGGTCGTTGCCATCACGCTTTCGGGCGTTATCGCGGTGGTAATTATGATCTCGCTGATTCAGTTGATTCGGCTCGTCTTCACGATGCTCGTCATGGATGCGCTGAATCCACTGGATCATCAGGTTTTCCAGCTGGTGTTCGGGGCCACCATGACGCTGATGATCGCGATGGAATTCAAGCATTCGATCGTCAAAGTGGCTCTGCGCAAGGAAAGCATCATCCAGGTCAAGACCGTCATTCTGATCGCGATCCTGGCACTGGCCCGCAAGTTTATCATCCTCGAGCCCGACGTTGCTCCTGCCAAAGTGGCCGTGCTGGCGGGGACGGTACTGGCGTTGGGGCTGACTTATTGGCTCATGCGTGAACGCGACGACCGGAAGAGCGAGTAACTGGACCATGGCCCTTACTGGTTTAGCCGCCCGACACGATGTCAGGTCGAGGCACCGCTGGCTCAATCGCTTTCAAACCGCGCTGCTGGTTTTGACCCTGGTGGGGATCGCAGCTGCCGCTGGCAGTCTGCTGTTCGGCGAGATTGGCCTTTGGCTGGCACTGGCAAGCTGCGCACTGACCCTGCTGATCGAACCTGCCGCCGCCTCCGCGATGACCTTGCGCCTCTATGGCGCCCGTCCTTTGCATTACCAGGAAGCCCCCGCAATCTGGTCGCTGTTGCGGGAGTTGGCCGTGCGCGCCGGATTACCGAATACGCCGGTTCCCCACTATGTGCCCAGCGGCATCGTCAACGCTTTTGCTACTGGTTCGCGACGCCATGCCTCTATTGCCCTCACTGATGGCCTGCTCCGCAGCCTGAGTATCCGGGAACTGCAAGCCGTGCTGGCGCATGAGGTCGCGCACATTGCTCAAGACGATCTGCGTGTCATGGGTCTGGCTGATTCGATCAGCCGGCTCACGAGCCTGCTGGCATTGCTGGGTCAGATTACGCTCCTGATCAGTATTCCGGTGCTGTTGGCCGGTGCCGTAGAAATTAACTGGCTTGGCTTACTGCTGTTGGTCGCTTCGCCGCAACTGGCACTGCTCGCGCAGTTGGGCCTGTCACGCGTGCGCGAGTTCGATGCCGACCGGATGGCCGTAGAGCTGACGGGGGATCCGCACGGGCTCGCCTCGGCGCTGGCGAAGATCGAGCGGGTGAGCCGCTCCTGGCGCGCCTGGATGTTGCCCGGTTGGGGCAATCCCGAACCGTCCTGGTTGCGCACGCATCCGACGACAGAGGATCGTATCGCGCGCCTGATGGCGTTGGCGCCTCAGCCATCGCAGACCCTGCCGTTCCAAACGGAATATCTCGTGCCAAGGTCGTTCGCCCCGATGCGCCCACCACGCCGGGGCCTGAGCGGCCTTTGGCGCTAAATCACTGAAAGGACCCCCCGCCATGGCTTACCCCGATCCTTACCCACAACGCCCAGCTCCGGATCAATTCGTCCGGCGGTGGCTCTTCATCACCGCTTGCGTTGCCGCACTCATGCTGTTCTGGCAGTTTCTGCCCGCCATCGAGGCCTGGTTCAGTCCGCGCGAAGCCGCCGAGCGCACCGTCACGCCGCGTGGCGATCTGGCCGCTGATGAAAAGGCCACCATCGAACTGTTCGAGAAATCCCGAGCATCGGTGGTCTACATCACGACGTCCCAACTGGTGCGCGATGCCTGGACGCGCAACGTCTTTTCCGTGCCGCGCGGGACGGGTTCGGGTTTCATATGGGATGACGCCGGTCACGTCGTTACCAACTTTCATGTGATCCAGGGGGCGTCGGAGGCCACGGTCAAACTGGCCGACGGCCGCGATTACCAAGCCGCGCTGGTCGGCGTGAGTCCGGCCCACGATATCGCGGTGCTCAAAATCGGCGTCGGTTTCCAGCGCCCGCCCGCCGTTCCGGTCGGCACCAGCGCAGACCTCAAGGTGGGACAAAAGGTGTTCGCCATCGGCAACCCCTTCGGCCTGGATTGGACACTCACCAGCGGCATCGTGTCCGCGCTCGATCGATCGCTGCCCGGGGAATCTGGCGGAGTGACCATCGAACACCTGATTCAAACCGATGCCGCCATCAACCCCGGCAACTCGGGTGGGCCGTTGCTCGATTCGGCCGGCCGCCTGATCGGCATCAACACAGCGATCTACAGCCCTTCCGGCGCATCGGCAGGGATCGGCTTCGCCGTGCCGGTGGACACCGTCATGCGCGTAGTCCCGCAACTCATCAAGACCGGTAAGTACATCCGTCCGGCGCTGGGCATTGAGGTGGACGAACAGCTCAATCAGCACCTGCTTGCACTGGCCGGAAGCAAGGGCGTGTTCGTGCTCCGCGTCGCCCCAGGCTCAGCGGCGCAAAAGGCGGGGCTGAACGGTGTCACCGTGGGCCCCGAAGGCATCGTGCCGGGAGACCGCATCACAGGCATGGATGGCGCTCCCGTCGACGATGTCGCCAAGCTGCTCGCACGGCTTGACGACCGAAAGGTAGGAGATGTGGTGGTCTTGTCGGTTGAGCGGGCCGGTAAGCTGCGGGAGGTGCGCGTGGAGTTGCAACCTGGCATCTGATCTGGAGTTGAGGACATTTGGGGATTGGCAAAGAATAACGATGGGATGCATGAAGCATTCGCGCCGCAGAAACTCGATGCCCTACACTTAGGTGTCCAGTAAGGAAATTTCAGCCTCTCGTCGCGCGAAGAGTCCCGGCAACACTTTGCCGCCACCATAGGCCCAGCGCCTTAGCTCCGTCGCGGCACTTACCCAGTCCCGCTGGTTGACTCGACGACATAGCGTAGATGTTTGCAGCCGTCCAGCCCCAAGGTTGAAGCTGAAATCCACAATGGCTGCTAACCGCCCCTCTGGCTCCGTGGCCAGCATCGGGCAGTAGCGCGGCGTGGCGGTCAGCGCGACCTTCAGGTCTTCCGCCAGATAGCGTTCCGCCTCGGCCTCCGTGATCGGCGGGTGCTTCGGATCGCAGAGGGGGCCGTAGCCGATGGTCCAGTAGCCTGCCGGGCAGACGTAGGGATGCGTGCGGCCAAGATCGTTCTTCGGCACGCGGTGGAAGCCTTCGAAGCGCTTGGCCAGATCGATGGCTGCGGATTCCAAGCCATCCGGCCGATGACCGCCTGCAGCACGGCGATCACTCCTGAGGTCATGCCCTCACCCAGTCGAACACCCGCCCGAGGAACCAGAAGTTCAGCACTCCTGCCCAAAGCGCCTGGTCGGCCTCCGTCCATGCGTGCAGGATGGCCGTTTCCCAGCCAGCTCCTGCGGTCACGCCTGCTGCGAATGCCGCCGTCTTGGCTGCGCAGTACACCGACGAAGCACTGACCGACGAAAACGGCCAGGACATCGCCGTGCGGCGTCTGGCCTACAGCCGTTGGCAACACACTAACAGCGCCAGCCACGTGCACGGCCTGATCGTAATGCGCCGATCTGCCGTGGAAGCCGTGCTCGAACCTTGGACTTAATTACGGCTGGACGCTCGGCGAGAGCGGCTGGCTTTGCTACATCGAGGACGAGACCAAGCTCTCGGCCTACAAGTCCACCGGCTGGAGCGCAGGCATCGCCATCTGATTTCCCATCTTCGTACCCACCAGAAACCCGCCCACGAGGCGGGTTTCGCATTTCGGGAGACCGCAATTGCAATGACCGAAGGCACTGGCGTCATACAATCGTTGGGATCGACAAAGGGCACCAGCGGCTGCGTACCTTGTGCATAGCCTGCCGCGCGTGCCTCGCCGATACGCCCCGGAATGCCGGGCAAAACGTACAGCTGGATCGGTACCTCCTCGAGGCTGGCGATGTAGGTCTCGCGCCATTCGACAAGCCCGTACAGGATGAGCAGATGAGCATCTATGCGCGGCCATCACACACCTCCCCAATACTGTCCCCAGCGCAGGCCGTAGCCCGCGCGATCCATGACCCGCACCTGCGGCTGCCAGCTACTCAAACCATCGCGCTCGCCACTGATCTCCACCGTGATGCGGTCGCCCGGCGCACCGGCATCCAGCGCGGCCACTGCTGCCGTCCAGATGCAGGCGGTGCCGAGCTGCCCCGTCTCAGTACGAACCAGCACGTTGTTGCGATTGGCCGCCAGCGCTGTGAGGCGGCCGGTCTTGGCGGGCTTCGGTGGCGCTCAGGGCATGGCACTACGCAGCACATGCAGCGCCAGCAGGTGCCCTGGATAGAACAGGTAGCCCCAGCGGCCGACGGGCCAGATCTTCAACGACAGGGCTCGATGCAGCAGGTAGAGCCCCAGCAGCGCAGCCGCACAGGCCATCGCGAACGACGCCAGGGTGTCCGCCACCAGGCCCAGCTCGGCAAACCAGCGGTTGCGGCCGTTGGCCAGCACCGCCAGGGCGGCAGGCAACCACCACCAGCGCAACCCCTTCAGCCCTTGGACAAAGGCGGCCGGCAACAGGACGCCGAGTACGCCGTACATCAGTTGCTGATGCAGCAGGGTGGCGATCAGCACCGTCGCCGCTGCCAGCAGCAGGCTGGTGCGCTCGCCATGGTGGACGCCCCAGGCGACCATCAGCCCCAGCAGTAGGGTTGGCATCACGTTGAGCGTCGCGCTTTCCGGCGACAGCAGGCGATAGGGCAGCTCCGACAGCAGGGAGAACACCAGCAGCCAGCCGAGGTAGCGCGCGTTGCCCTCGCTGAACAGCTCGCCGGGGCGGGTTCTGGCCACGTTGGCGGCGATGCCCAGGCAAAACAGCGGGAATGCCAGGCGGCCGACGACGAACAGGCCATAGGCGTCCGGCCACAGGTAGCGCAGGTGGTCGAGCAGCATGCTGAGCATGGCCAGCCACTTGACCAGGTCGAGCCCCGCATCCCGTCTCATCCCATGACTCCCAGCGTCAGCACCGCCAGCACCAGGTAGCGCCCCGCCTTGGCCACCAGCACGATCAGCAGGATACTCCAGAACGGCTCGCGCAGGACGCCGGCGATCACGGTCAGCGGATCGCCGATGATCGGCACCCAGCTCAGCAGCAGGGACCAGCGTCCATAACGGTGGTAGGCCTGCCAGGTGCGCTGCAGTTTGTCTTCCGGCACCGGAAACCAGCGTCTGTGGCGAAGGTGTTCGATATAGCGGCCGAGCAGCCAGTTGGCAGTCGAGCCCAGTACGTTGCCGGTCGTGGCCACCAGGAGCAACAGGGCAGGTGGCTGTTCAGTGGCCAGCAGCAGGCCGACCAGCACCGCCTCCGACTGCATCGGCAGCAGGGTGGCGGCACTGAAGGCCGCAACGAACAACCCCAGATAGGCGGATAAATCCCACACCTCAGGCGCTCAGTCCGGCCCAGCCATGCAGGCCGACATAGATGCCCACGGCGATGATCAGCAGGCCGGACAGGTAGGGCGCGCGGCGCGCCACCACGGCCAGCCAGGGCCAGCGGTTGGAGGCGTGTCGCGTGCCGACGGCGGCGGCGACGCCAACCGCGACCAGGGTCAGCGCCAGGCCGACGCTGAAGCTGAGTACCAGAACCGCACCCAGCGTCACCTCCTTGACCTGCAGGCAGAGCAGCAGCACGGTGATGGCCGCAGGGCAGGGAATCAGCCCGCCGGTCAGGCCGAACAGGATCACCTGGCCGGTGCTGACGTTGCGGCTGGCGAAACGACGACGAATGTCGTTGGCGTGGGCCCGCTCGTGAGCATCCTGGTACCCCTCCAGCGACAGCTCCAGGCTCTCCAGCTGCGAATGGGCATGGTCGTGCGCATGGAACTCCAGGTCGTACTCGTGGGCGTGTCCGGCGTGGTCGAGGCGCAGGCGCGCGGTGAACTCATGCGGCTCGGGAATCGCATCCAGCGACTGCAGATAGTCGTCCTGGGTGACGAAGCGGAACTCCTGAATCTGTCCGTCGCTGCGGGTGGTGAGCAAGCTGACGTCCCCGGCGGGCCAGGCATGCCCGCTCAGCACACGCAGACGCCAGCGCGGCGGCGCGTCCTGCTCGTGGATCGACAGTTCGACGCGGCCGTGTCCGGTATCGATGTGCTGGCGTTCGTCGTGATGGTGCTGCTCTTTCTCGAAGCGCCACATTTGCTCGCCACGCCAGGTGCGCCAGAGCATCCACAGCGCGATGGTAACGATGAACACGGCCGAGGCGAGTTGGAAGTAGGGTTCGGTGGTCTGGGCGTCGAGGTGCTGCCCCAGGTACATGCCGCCGATCGCCACCAGCCAGACCACCGCGGTGTGCGAGGCAGTGGCCGCCAGGCCAAGCAGGACGGCCTGACGCACCGTGCCGCGAATGGCCACGATGAAGGCCGCCATCATGGTCTTCGAGTGCCCGGGTTCCAGGCCATGCAGGGCCCCGAGCAGGATGGCGGTGGGGACATACAGCCAGGCCTGTGCGGCCCCTTGCTGCAACAACTCGGCGAAGGTCGACATGGGGGCTCAGAGGTATTTGGTGATCTGCTTGAACTCTTCCAGTGGCGCCCGCTCACCCTTGGTAAGGGCGCCGACCGTGTGTTCCAGGCAGTGGTCGATGTGGTCCTGGATCAGCGTGCGCTTGGCCTGGCAGACCGCTTTCTCGACCGCGTGCAGTTGCTGGGCGATGTCCACACAGGCGCGACCGTCCTCGATCATGGCGACGATGCTGCGCAGATGGCCCTCGGCACGTTTCAGCCTTTTGATGATTTCCGTATGACTTTGGTGCTGATGCCCGTGTTCGTGCTTGCTCATCGCCAGACCTCGTGCAAGGATAATCACCGCAGTATCCTATCCCCCCGGGGGGGATATGGTCAAACGGCTGCCTCCTCAATCACACGGCCCAGCTATCGAAGCGGCGATCCATGCTCAGCAAACCCATCAGCGCCAAGGTGATCTTCGCCCTCGCTCTCGCCATCCTGATGGCCTGGGCCGGGCATGCGTCTGCGCTGTTAGTGGGGGCGAGCCCCCCGACCTGGAGCGACAACCAGGATGTGCATGCGCACAGCCATGGCGACGGTGCGTTTGCCTGTGCGGTCTGTGCGGATCATTACCACTCGCCGCTGACGGCTGACCACGTGCATGAAACACCGCACCTGAGCACTGGGCTGAACATTGCCACGCAGCCGGAGCGTAAGCTGCTGCTGGAAAGCCCCGGCTACTCGATTCCCGCCAGCCCGATCTACCTGATCGAACGGCCACCACGCCCTGGTTTGGTGTTCTGAACAGGCCGCTGTGCGGCCCAAGACCACTGCAACCTAGGATTTCTCCATGCATTCGCTATCCATGCGCGGCATGGACGCAGGCCACCTGCGTCCGCACCGCTCGCTACCATTATTGCTACTGCTTACCGCCCTGTTCTTTCTCGGTATGCCCGATGCGCTGGCCCACGGCGTCGCCGAGGGCGACAAGGGCTTCATCCAGGAAAGCACCGGGGTGATGTTGATGCCGTTCGTGTACATGGGCGCCAAGCACATGATCACCGGTTACGACCACCTGCTGTTCCTGTTCGGCGTGATCTTCTTTCTCTACCGTCTGAAGGACGTGGGGCTCTACGTCACCCTGTTCGCCGTCGGCCACTCGGTCACCCTGCTCCTCGGGGTGCTGGCGGACATCGGCATCAGTGCCTACGTGATCGACGCCATCATCGGCTTTTCGGTGGTGTACAAGGCGCTCGACAACCTGGGGGCCTTCCAGCGCTGGTTCGGCTACCAGCCGGACACCCGCGCAGCCACGCTGATCTTCGGCCTGCTGCACGGCTTCGGTCTGGCCACCAAGATCCAGGAGTACGAGATTTCATCCGATGGCCTTATCGCCAACTTGATCGCCTTCAACGTCGGCGTGGAGATCGGCCAGCTTCTGGCGCTCGGCAGCATTCTCATTCTGATGGGCTACTGGCGGCGTACCGCCAGCTTCTGGCGCCACGCCTACACCGCCAACGTCGCGATGATGAGCGCCGGTTTCCTGTTGATGGGTTACCAGCTCACCGGCTTGATCGTCTCACAGTAAGGAATTTCGCCATGTTCAACAGCAAGATCCCAACCCTCAACGAACTGCCGAGCAGCCAGCAACTGCTGCGCTCGACCGTGATTGCACTGATCGCCGCCATTGTCCTGCTCGTCACCGTGGTCATGCCCTCGGAATACGCCATCGATCCCACTGGCGCCGGTCGCATGCTGGGGCTGACCCAGATGGGCGAGGTCAAACAGCAACTGGCCACAGAAGCTGCAGCCGATGCTGCGACGCCTGTAGTTGCGGCTCCGGCGGCGCCCCAGTCGGTACCTCAAGCGGCCCCGCAACCTGCCGTCAGCACAGCCGCCGAGGCGACGGCCCCAGCCGTGGCAACGCCTGCGGTAGTCGAGGCCGAGGGGCAGCAGCATGAAATGAGCATTGCTCTGGCTCCCGGCCAAGGCGCCGAGATCAAGCTGGAGATGCTCAAGGGCAGCAAGGTGAACTACTTCTGGACGGCCAACGGCGGCCTGGTGAACTACGACACCCACGGCGACCCCTACAACGCGCCGCGCGAGTTCTACCACGGTTACGGCAAGGGGCGCGCCACGCCGGAAGACCATGGCGTCCTGGAGGCCGCCTTCGACGGCAAGCACGGCTGGTTCTGGCGCAACCGCACCAGCAAACCGGTCACTGTCACGCTGCGTACCGAGGGTAATTATATTGCCATCAAGCGGGTGATCTGATGGTTCAGCGGGAGCAGTGAGCCTCTGTTCCCGCTACTTTCTGCCTGCGTGCTCCATTGATCCAGGGGTTGTTGCAGTTTTGCGCTAACCAGTTGATATGTAAGAGAAAACTTGTATCGTTGAAGCTCTGACACAACATCGATATGAGTTTGCAATGCCCCGATTATTGCTCAGTGATGAGCATTGATCGAAGCTGCGGGAAATTCTGCTGCGCAAGGCCATCTACAACAAGCGTGATCTACGAATGACCGTGGAGGGCATGCTGTAACGCATGCGCACGGGATGCCCCTAGAGAGACCTCCCCGAAGCGTTCGGGAACTGGAATAAGGTCTATAAACGCTTCAATGTGTGGCCCGCAACTGGAAAATGGCTCAAGGTTTTCAAGGAGCTTGTGGCGCAGCCCGACATGGAATGGGTGTTCATTGATGGCAGCTATGCCAAGGCTCACCAACACAGTGCAGGCGCTACCAGTGGCAACGATGAGACCCTAGGTGAAAATTCTACTTCTGACGAGTACTGATTTTCAGGGAGCCGGTAGCCGAAATCCTGTTGGCTTCATCGATCAGTTTGCCCAGCTCGGCGGCCGGCTAGTGACTGGTGAGGCTGCCGTTATCCCGTCTGTCCGAAGTCTTCGGCTTCAGGTCGTGAGTGTGGATTTGACAGTAGAGAATTAGCGTCTAGGTTGAAAAATGAGCCTAACGTGCTCGTCTCACTCACCTACATGGAACGTTAAACCATGAAAAACTACCTCTCTTCTGTTCTCTTTGCGCTTCTTGCCTCTTTCTCCTTCGCTGTATCCGCAGTCGACACTGGAAATGCCGAGGCTGGCGAAGCGACCTCTGAGCAAGTCGCTCAGGCTGTAACCGTCAATCTCAATACTGCTGATGCAGAGACGCTCCAGCGTGAGCTGGCGGGTATCGGTGCAACCAAAGCTCAGGCAATCGTGGCCTATCGTGAGGCTCATGGCAGTTTTGCGTCTGTTGACGAACTGCTTGAGGTCAAGGGTATTGGTGAGGCGACTCTGAATAAGAATCGCGACAAACTGGTAGTCGACTGACGACTGCAGGTCTCGCCATCAAGGCCGGTCACTGACCGGCCTTCTTGTTGTTTGAGCCTGCTCAAAAAGCCTCAAACGGTCGTGAAAGCCGGCCAAAGACTCACCTCTTCAGTAAATGCTGGCAAACTTGCGCTTCGATTTTCGACAGGAGTCAGTCGATGCCCGCCAGTCCGGAGTTGTCCCCCGGCCTTATCGTCATCCACGGTAACCACCTCGAAGAGCTGCGTGCGCTGGCGGTGCAGTGGATGCGGCGCTATCCATTGCGGCCGCTGGAAAATGAGGTGCTGCTGGTGCAGAGCAACGGCATCGCCCAGTGGCTCAAGCTGGCGTTGGCCGAGCGTGACGGCTGTGGCATCGCGGCGGCGCTGGACGTTGACCTGCCGGCGCGCTTTCTCTGGCAGGCGTACCGCAACGTGCTGGGCAAGGACGCGATCCCGCAGCAATCGCCTTTGGACAAGGCGCCGCTGACCTGGCGCCTGATGCGCCTGTTGCCGGGCCTGCTGGCCGAGGAGGCGTTTGCGCCCTTGCGCCGCTTTCTCGCCGATGACCAGGATCTGCGCAAGCGCCACCAACTGGCCGAGCGCCTGGCCGATCTGTTCGACCAATATCAGGTCTACCGTGCCGACTGGCTGGCGGACTGGGCCGGCGGACAAGACCGCTTGCGCACCTCGCGCGGTGGTGAGCGGCCACTGGAGGGCGATTCGCGCTGGCAACCCGCGCTGTGGCGCGCCTTGCTGGCGGATGTCGGCGCGCAGCACCTGGCCGAAAGTCGCGCCGGCGTGCATCCGCGCTTCGTCGCCCGTATGGGCGAACTGGATGCAGCGCCGCCCGGACTGCCCCGGCGCATCACCGTTTTCGGTATTTCCTCATTGCCGGCCCAGGTGCTGGAAGCGCTGGCGGCCATGGCGCGTTTCAGCCAGGTCATGCTCTACGTGCACAACCCCTGTCAGCACCACTGGGGCGATATCGTCGAAGACAAGGATCTGCTGCGCCACGAATACCGCCGTCAGCAGCGCAAGGGCAAACCAAGCGCCCAGATCGGTCTATTCGAGCAGGAGGACATGCACCAGCACGGGCAGCCGCTGCTCGCTGCCTGGGGCAAGCAGGGGCGCGACTACATCAACCTGCTGGATCAGTACGACGAGCCGCAGCGTTACCGCGAGCAGTTCGAACGCATCGACCTGTTCAGCCCGGCCAGTGAGAGCTGCCTGCTTGGCCAGTTGCAGAACGACATCCTCGACCTGCGTCCGCTGGCGGAAACGCGCAGCACCTGGCCGCCGGTCGACCCGAAACGTGATCATTCGTTGCGTTTTCATATCGCCCACAGTGCTCAGCGCGAAGTGGAAATTCTCCACGATCAGTTGCTGGCCAGTTTCAGCGAGGACGCCACGCTAAGGCCGCGCGACGTGATCGTCATGGTGCCGGACGTCAATGCCTACGCACCGCATATCCAGGCAGTGTTCGGCCAGTTCGCCAGTGACGACCCGCGTTTCATTCCCTTCACCCTGGCCGATCAGGGACTGCGCGGCAAGGAGCCGATGATCATCGCACTGGAGCATTTGCTGCGCCTGCCGGACAGCCGCTTCAGCGTTAGCGAGATACTCGATCTGCTGGATGTCGCCGCGTTGCGTCAGCGCTTCGCCATCACCGAGGATCAATTGCCCACCCTGCGCCGCTGGCTGGAGGGTGCCGGTGTGCGCTGGGGGCTGGATTCGAGTCAGCGGCAAGCGCTGGGTCTGGGCCAGAATCTGGAACAGAACACCTGGCGTTTCGGCCTGCGGCGCATGCTGCTGGGCTACGCAGTGGGTACGGGCGACGCCTTCGCCGGCATCGAGCCGTACGACGAGATCGGCGGGCTCGATGCTGCGCTGATCGGCCCGGTGACGCGCCTGCTGGAAAGCCTCGACCGGCATTTGCAGCAGTTGCGCGAGCCGGCCACGCCGGTGCAGTGGGGCGAGCGCCTGCGCAGTTTGCTCGACGACTTCTTTCAGCCGCAGAGCGACCGTGAAGAGGTGCTGACGACCCAACTGCTCGATGCGCTGGATGCCTGGCTGGAGCTGTGCGAGGCGGCGACGCTGGAAGAGGCGCTGACCCTGCCGGTGGTGCGCGAAGCCTGGCTGGGCGGGCTCGATCAGGGGAGGCTGAGTCAGCGTTTTCTCGCCGGTGCGGTGAATTTCTGCACCCTGATGCCGATGCGCGCGATTCCGTTCCGCCAGGTCTGCCTGCTGGGCATGAACGATGGCGACTATCCGCGCAGCCAGGCGCCGCTGGATTTCGACCTGATGGCTGGCGATTACCGCCCCGGTGACCGCTCACGCCGCGAGGATGATCGCTATCTGCTGCTCGAGGCACTACTGGCGGCGCGTGATCGTCTCTATATCAGCTGGGTAGGGCGCAGTATTCGCGACAACAGCGAGCGCCCGCCTTCCGTGTTGGTCGGTCAGTTGCGCGACCATCTTGCCAGTGCCTGGACACTGGCTGGTGGCGGCGACCTGCTGCATGGCCTGACCATCGAGCACCCCTTGCAACCGTTTAGCCGCCGCTACTTCGATGGCGAGGGGCAGCTGTTCAGCTATGCCCGCGAGTGGGCAGCTCTGCATGGCCAGGTCTCGACTCGCGAAAGTGCTGCGCCCTTGCCGGCCTGGGAGGAGGGACTGCAGCTTACGCCTGAGCTGTTGCAGTCGTTCCTGCGTGATCCGGTGAAGTGTTTCTTCACTCGCCGCCTCAAGGTGTTTCTCGATGAACAAGAGCAGGCGCAACTCGACAGCGAGCCGTTCGCCCTCGACGGCCTGCAGCGCTACCAGTTGCAGGAAACCTTGCTCAAGGCGGCGGTAGCAGGCGAGGGGGGCAGCGACAATGCGCTGAAGTCGGCAGCCGACCGTCTGCAGCGTAGCGGCGTGCTGCCGTTGGCCGGTTTCGGCGAGCTGTACCGCAACGCCCTGCTGGAACCGCTGCCGACGCAGGTGCAGCGCTACCAGGGGCTTTGCCTGTGCTGGCCAACCCTGCTGGAGTCACCGCAGCGCGTGACTTTCGCCGCAGGCGGTGTGCAGCTTGACGGCTGGCTTGCCGGGCTGCGGCAGAAAGCCGATGGCGGCCTGGCGCGCCTGGAGCTGCTGCCGGGTGCGTTATACAAGGACAAGAGCTGGAAGTGGCATCGCCTACTGCGCCCCTACGTGCTGCACGTCATCGCCGCTGCCTGCGGCGTGCCGCTGACCACGCTGCTGGTCGGCGAGGATCGCAGCCTGGCCTTCGAGCCCCTACCTACGGAGCACGCAGCCCGCGTACTGACCACTTGGCTGGAAGCCTGGAACGCCGGTATGCAGACACCTCTGCCGGTCGCCCTGAAAACCTCGCTGGCCTGGTTGCAGGACAACAACGAGGACAAGGCGCGCAGCGTCTACGAGGGCAGCTACAACCTCTCCGGTGAAGTCCAGGGCAGTGCCAGCCTGGCCAGGCAGTTCCCGGACTACACCGCACTCACCGCCGATGGCCAGTTTCCGGCATGGAGTGAACGGCTCTACCAGCCGCTGCTTGATAGCAACCCCCAGGCGCTCAAGGAGGACGCAGCATGAGTCAACAGCGCCCTCTGGCCCTGACGTTTCCCCTGAATGGCAGCCGCCTGATCGAAGCCAGTGCCGGCACGGGCAAGACCTTCACCATTTCTGCACTCTACCTGCGGCTGATTCTCGGCCACGGGGGCGATGCTGCGTTCCGCGAGGCGCTGCTACCGCCGCAGATTCTGGTGGTGACCTTCACCGATGCTGCCACGCGCGAACTGCGCGATCGGATTCGCGCGCGCCTGGTCGAGGCCGCGACCGTATTCCGCGGTGATGCCCAGGGAGATGACCTGCTGCGCGAGTTGCGCGGTGATTTCACGCAAACGCAGTGGGACGAGTGCGCCCGCCGCCTGGAGCTGGCGGCGCAGTGGATGGACGAGGCAGCCGTGTCCACCATTCACGGCTGGTGTCAGCGCATGCTGCGTGAGCACGCCTTCGACAGCGGCAGCCTGTTCAGTCAGACCCTGGAGACCGACCACAGCGAACTGTTGGCCGAGGTGGTGCGCGACTATTGGAGGCAGAACTGCTACCCGTTGCAGGGGGCTGCGTTGCAATGGGTCGCGAGCGTTTGGGGAACTCCTGATGGTCTCGGCGCTAGGTTGCGTCCCTTGCTTGGGGAAGAGAGTGAGGGGACGACGCAGTCGTTGGGCGAGTTGCTCGATCATGCGCTGCAGCAGCGTGATCATGCGCTGGCCGAGCTCAAGTCGCCTTGGCTGGCATGGGCCGAGGAGCTGCAGCTGTTGCTGGATGCAGCGGTGGCGGCCAAGCAAGTGGACGGCAAGAAAATCCAGGCGCGTTTCTACAACCCCTGGCTGGCCAAGTTACGCGAGTGGGCTGGCGGCGAAGAGCCGCGTCTCGATCTGGGCACAGGCTTCACTCGCCTGACCCCCGACGGCCTGGCCGAAGCCTGGAAGAGCGAGGCGCCTGATCATCCCGCACTGGATGCCATGGCTGTACTCAAGGCGCAACTCGATGCGCTGCCGGACCCCGCTGATGCGGCTTTGCGCCACGCGGCGGCTTGGGTTCGCCAGCGCTTCGATTGGGAGAAACGCCAGCGCGCGGAGATGGGCTTCGATGACATGCTTGTGCGTTTGGACGCTGCCCTGCAAGGCAGCAACGGTCCGCGCCTGGCCGAGGTGATCCGCCGCCAGTTCCCGGTGGCGATGATCGACGAGTTCCAGGACACCGACCCGCTGCAGTACCGCATCTTCGATACGCTCTACGAAGTCGAGGTTAATCGCGACGACTGCGGCCTGTTCATGATCGGCGACCCCAAGCAGGCCATCTATTCCTTCCGTGGCGCCGATATCCACACCTACCTGCGTGCGCGCCGGGCGACATCCGGGCGCCACTACAACCTGGAAAAGAACTTCCGCTCCAGTCAGGCCATGGTCGATGCCGTCAATGGCGTTTTCCTGCGCGCCGAACAGCGTGAAGGCGGCGAGGGAGCGTTCCTGCTGCGCGACGATCTGCCTTTTATCGAGGTGGGCGCTCAAGGTCGACGCGAAGTCTGGAGTGTCGACGGCCAGGCGCAACCCGCTATGACGGTGTGGCAACTGGCGAGCGACGAGCCGGTTGCCAAGGGCGCCTATCTGGATGCCATGGCGGCGGGTGCAGCCAGTGAGATCGTGCGTTTGCTGGATCTGGGCCAGCGCGGGCAGGCCGGCTTTAGCAAGGAGGGTGCGCTCAGTGCTCTACGGCCCAGCGACATCGCGGTGCTGGTGCGCGACTTCAACGAGGCGCAGGCCATTCGCGGCGAGCTGGCTGCGCGGGGCGTGCGCAGCGTCTACCTTTCCGACAAGGATTCGGTGTTCGCCGCCCAGGAGGCACGCGACTTGCTGCTGTGGCTGCGTGCCTGTGCCGAGCCGGATCAGGATCGCCCGCTGCGTGCGGCGCTGGCCAGCGCGACGCTGGGGCTGGCTTTGAGCGAGCTGGAGCAGCTCAATCTCGACGAGCGCACCTGGGAGCGCCGCGTCATGCAGTTCCGCGACTATCGCCAGCGCTGGCAGCGCCAGGGTGTGCTGCCGATGCTGCGCCAACTGTTGCAAGACTTCGAGCTGCCGCAACGGCTGATGGGGCGTGACGATGGCGAGCGAGTACTGACCAATCTGTTGCATCTTGCTGAGCTGCTGCAGCAGGCTGCCGCTGAACTTGATGGCGAGCTGGCGCTGATTCGGCACTTGAGCGAGCTGCTGGCTGGCGAGGGGCAGGCTGCCGATGAGCAGGTGTTGCGCCTGGAGAGTGACGAAGCGCTGGTGCGCGTGGTGACCATCCACAAATCCAAGGGCCTGGAATACCCCCTGGTGTTCCTGCCATTCATCTGCGCCTTCCGCCCGGTGGATGACAAGAAACCGTTGCAAATCCACGACGGCGAGCGCCGCCGACTGGTGCTCAAGGCCGATGAAGACAGTCTGCTGCGCGCCGAGCGCGAACGCCTGGGTGAAGACCTGCGCCTGCTCTACGTGGCGCTGACCCGTGCCCGTCATGCCTGCTGGCTGGGTGTGGCGGATCTGAAGATCGGCAACGGCAAGAAGTCGCGCCTGCATGAATCGGCGTTGGGCTACCTGCTCGGGGGCGGATTGCCTCTGGCGGCCAGCGGCGAGCTTGCCAACTGGCTCGCGCCGTTCGCCAGCGGACTCGATAGCGCCGTGTCGCCTGTGCCGCCGGCCAGTGAGCAGCGTTATCGCATGATCGAAGAAGGACAGTTCGAGCCGCACTGGCGCACGCCGATACGACGCGCCGCCGAACATTGGTGGATTGCCTCCTACAGTGCACTGCGTCTGGACGAGGACGCCCCCAGTCAGGTCAGCCGTCACGAAGACGCCGCGCCCGACAGCCCGGCGATGCAGAACGCCATCGATGATGAGGATCCGTTGCTGGCGCTGGCGCCGCTGCCGGCATCCGCTCAGGGCCTGCATCGCTTCCCGCGCGGGCCGAATCCCGGCACCTTCCTCCATGGCCTGCTGGAAATGGCGGCGCAGGAAGGTTTCGCCGCGCTTGTGCAGGCCCCACTGAGGCTGCGCGAGGCGCTGGCCAGGCGTTGCCAGCGGCGTGGTCTGGAAAGCTGGATCGATCCGCTGCAGGACTGGCTGCTGGCGCTGCTGAGCCAGCCGCTAACGCTGGATGGCACGGATACTGTCGTGCTGGCGCAACTGACGCAATATCAGCCCGAGCTGGAGTTCTGGTTCGAAGCACGTGGGGTCGATGTCAGGCTGCTGGATCAGTGGGTGCAGCAGTACGAATTGCCGGGCATGGCCAGGCAGCCGCTGCGGGCCGACACCCTCAATGGCATGTTCAAGGGTTTCATCGATCTGGTATTCGAACATCAGGGGCGTTACTACGTGGCGGATTACAAGTCCAACTGGCTCGGCAGCGACGATAGTGCCTATACCCGTGAGGCGATGGAGGTGGCCATCGCCAGCCACCGCTATGACTTGCAATACGTTCTCTATGTGCTGGCCCTGCATCGGCAGTTGCGTCTGCGACTGCCGGATTACGACTATGACCGGCATTTGGGCGGCGCGCTCTACCTGTTCCTGCGGGCGCCGCAGCAAGGCGCCTACTTGGCGCGACCGCCGCGCGCGTTGATCGAGCGTCTGGACGTGCTGTTCATGGATGAAGCCGAGGAGGGCGCAGCATGAGCACGATGCTTGCACCGGTGCTGCGTGATCGCGCCGAACTCTTTGCCCTGCTTTCTATATGGAGCGAGCGTGGTTGGCTGCGTGAGCTGGATCGGGCGTTGGTGCAGTTGTTCGCCGAACTGGATCCGCAGGCTTCACCGCTGCTCCTGCTCGGCGCCGCGCTGGCCAGTCACCAGCTGGGTCAGGGGCACGTCTGCCTGGATCTGGCGGCCACGCTGGCCAATCCGGACTTCACCCTGTCCCTACCGCCGGAAGGCGAGGATGCGCAAGAGGCGATGATCCTGCCGTCCCAGGTACTGGCTGGGCTTAGCCTGGAGTCCTGGCTGGCAGCCTGTGCGGGCAGTTCGCTGCTGGAGTCCGAGGGGGCGCCGTTGGTGCTCAGCGGCGCCTGTCTATATATGAGGCGCTACTGGAACTATGAACGTCAGGTGGCTGGCGATATCGCTCGGCGCTTGCAGTCGAGTGATGCGGCGCCTAGCGATCTAGCCGTACGCCTGGCCTCACTGTTTCCCGAACCGCTGGTGGTGGACGGCCAGCGCCTCACCGACTGGCAGAAGCTGGCCTGTGCCATGGCGGCGCAAGGGCGCTTTACCCTGATTACCGGTGGGCCGGGAACCGGCAAGACGACTACAGTGGTGCGTCTGCTAGCGCTGTTGCAGGAGGCGGCCATGGCCACTGGCGAGCCGCTGCGCCTGAGTCTGGCGGCGCCCACCGGCAAAGCGGCCGCGCGGCTGACCGAATCCATCGGCGCGCAGGTGCAGTCGCTGGCGCTGGACGAGCGAGTGCGGGAGCAGATTCCAACCCTGGTGACGACGCTGCATCGCCTGCTGGGCAGTCGTCCTGGCAGCCGTCATTTCCGTCACGATGCCGCCAACCCCTTGCCACTCGATGTGCTGGTGGTCGACGAAGCCTCGATGATCGACCTGGAAATGATGGCCAGCCTGCTGGGCGCGTTGCCGGCGCATGCGCGTCTGATTCTGCTGGGCGACAAGGACCAACTGGCGTCGGTGGAGGCCGGTGCGGTACTGGGGGACCTGTGCCGAGAGGCGGAGAGCGGTGGCTACAGCGAGGCGACGCGTGCCTGGCTGGAAAGCCAGACGGGCGAACGGCTGGAAGATCCGGTGTTGGTGCCCGGTGACAAGGCTCTGGCGCAGCATATCGTCATGCTGCGTCACTCGCGTCGTTTCGGCAGTGGTTCGGGTATCGGGCGTCTGGCGCGTGCGGTGAACCTGGGTGATGCGCAGTCGGCCCGCGCGACTCTGGCAACCGGTGCACATGATTTGTACGTGTTGCGTTTGTCAGGTGAGCAGGATCGTGCGCTGGAGCGACTATTAATAGAGGGGCAGGGCGGCGGCGAGCCCCGTCCGCAGGGGTATGCGCATTATCTGCAGGTGATGCTGGCGGAGCGTCCTGCTCCAGATGCCGACTCCCAGGTCTGGGATCGTTGGGCTGGTCGCGTCCTGGCAGCGTTCGATCAGTTCCAGCTGCTCTGTGCGGTTCGTAAAGGTGCATGGGGCGTGGAAGCGCTCAACGAACGTATTGCCGAAGCGCTGGTAAAGCGGGGCCTGCTTGAGCAGTCGCATGGCTGGTATGAAGGTCGACCTGTGCTGGTAACGCGCAACGACTACAGCCTGGGTCTGATGAACGGCGATATTGGCATCGCGCTGCGTCTGCCGGAGCCGCCTGAGTTTCCAGGTGCGCCTGTACGCGAGGTGCTGCGCGTTGTGTTCCCGCGCAACGACGGCAGCGGCGCCTTGCGACATATCCTGCCCAGCCGTCTGAGTGCGGTGGAGACCGTGTTCGCCATGACCGTGCACAAGTCGCAGGGCTCGGAGTTCGCCCATTGCGCGCTGATCCTGCCTGACAGCCTCAATCCGGTGTTGACCAAGGAGCTGGTCTACACCGGCATCACACGGGCTCGTCACTGGTTCAGCCTGGTCGAAAGCCGAGCGGGCATCTTCGAGCAGGCTGTGCAGCGGTGCGTGACGAGACGCAGTGGCCTGCGCGAGGCGCTGGAAAAGCAATAAAACTGAAATATAAGCTTGACGCGTATTCTGCTGGCGGTAGAATGCGCGCCACTTCAGCGT